>JANNOT010000318.1:0-5299 GCA_031399375.1 Paraoceanicella sp. | reverse complement strand
ATGTCACCCTTGGGCGAGGCATCGGCCTCGCCGGCCGCGCTGACGGTGGCGAGCACGGCAAAGGGCGACTTCGCAAGAAAAGAAAGCGCCTGGTCGTCGAGCGCATCGAGCACCTTCTGCGCCGGTCCGGGATCGGGAAAGGTCTGGCGCAAGACGGTGAGGTCGGTGATCTCTGCCATGGCGGGGCTCCTTCGCTAGAGCGCCAGCCTAGCGGCCGACACGCCCGTGGGAAATGCCGGAATCGCCCGCCAGTGGATGTGCGGGGCCCGCGGGTCCGTTCGGCTTGACAAGTGCCTGCCCGCCCCCACCTGCCCGGTATGCACCCCGATCCCGCCGCCCCGTTGCCCGTCCCCCC
Source organism: Paraoceanicella sp. (assembly GCA_031399375.1). Taxonomy (GTDB): domain Bacteria; phylum Pseudomonadota; class Alphaproteobacteria; order Rhodobacterales; family Rhodobacteraceae; genus Paroceanicella. The sequence continues at coordinate 4,944 of JANNOT010000318.1, read as the reverse complement.
CGCCATAGGCGCGCCATCGGCGCTGGTGCGGCGGGAATTGATGCTCGATGCGGCGGTGCATGTGGCGGGCATCGTGCTGGCACTCGTGTCGCTCCCCATCCTCGTCACGCTCGCCGCGGTCTGGAACGGATCGTTCGAAATGATGCTCGCCGTTTCGGTCTATGCCGCGTCCATGCTCGCCATGCTGCTCTTTTCGGGCGCCTACAATCTCAGCCGCGGGCCGCGGGCGCGCGCGGTGCTGCGCAGGCTCGACCATGCGGCGATCTACCTCAAGATCGCGGGCACCCAGACCCCGTTCGCGGTGATCGCGGGGGGCCCGACCGTGGGCTGGCTGCTGACCGGGGTCTGGTCCGCGGCGCTCGCGGCCGCGACGCTCAAGCTCGTGTTCACCGACGGGTGGGAAAAGCTGTCGGTCGGCCTCTATCTGGCACTCGGCTGGGCCGCGATCGCGATGATGCCCGCGTTCTGGTCCACGCTCGCCCCACCGGTGCTCGTGCTCGTGATCACGGGGGGCGTGCTCTATTCCATCGGCGTCATCTTTCACCTCTGGCAGTCGCTGCCCTACCAGAACGCGATCTGGCATCTCTTCGTGCTCGCGGCGACGTTCGTGTTCTACTCGGCGCTGCTGGTGCAGCTCGTCGTCGATCACACCGCCGTCTGAGACAGGGCGAAGCGCGCGTCGGCCGCGATCCCGCCGGGTGCCGAGACGATCCCGCGCTCGCAAAGATCGATCAGATGGGCAAGCACGTTGCGCGCCGCCGCGCCGTGCAGCCGCGGGTCGAGATCCGCGTAGATCCGCGCCGTCAGGGCCGCGGGCGTTGCCGGACCATCGGCGAGGGCTGCCCGGATCTGCGCCTCGCGCCCCGCACGATGCGCGAGGATATGGGTCAGGACCGCGCGGGGATCCTCGACCGGCGCGCCGTGGCCCGGAAGGTAGCGGCGGTCGTTGCGCATGGCCATCCGCCGCAGGCTCGCCATGAATGCCGTCAGATCGCCGTCGGGGGGCGAAATCAGCGTCGTGGCCCAGCCCATCACATGATCGCCGGTAAAGACGATCCCCGTCCCCTCGAGCACGAAGCTGAGATGGTTGGAGAGGTGGCCAGGGGTGTGCAGGGCGGTCAGGGCCCAGCCCGCCCCCTCGACCGTGCTTTCGTCCTGCAGGATCCGGTCGGGGGCAAAGGCCGCATCCGCCCCCTCGCCCCCACCGAGCGCGGGACCGAGCGCCGCGAGGCTGGGCCGCAGCCCCGCGCCGTGCGGGCCAAAAGCGTGGACTGGCGCGCCGAACGCCGCCGCGAGCGGCGAATGGTCGGCGTGCGAATGGGTGACGAACACCGCCGCGATCCGCTCGCCAGGCCCCAGCGCGCCCAGGATGGCCGCGTGGTGGGCGCGGTCCGCGGGTCCGGGATCGATCAGCGCAACCTCGCCCTGCCCCACGATGTAGCTGCGGGTCCCGGTGAAGGTCATGGGCCCGCCATTGCCCGCCGTGACCGCCCGGACCCCGGGCGCCACATCCTCGACCCCGCCGATGACGGGGGCGTGGTCGGTGCGAAACGGGTCCGGGGCCATGGCGCTCTCCTTGCTCGAACGCGCGGGGGTCCCTACCCTTAAAGCCATGACGATCCCCTGGCTCAAGCACTACCTGCCGCGCAGCCTGTTCAGCCGGGCGCTGCTGATCCTCGTCATTCCCATCGTCGCAATCCAGGTGGTGGTCACCGGGCTTTTCATCCAGCGCCATTATGCCGGGGTCACGGCGCAGATGACCGGGGCGGTGGCGCTGGAGATCCTCTATGCCATCGACATGGTCGAGCAGGCGACGGACGACGCCGCCGCCAATGCTGAACTCGGTCGCCTCGCGGTTCCGCTGGGGCTTTTCCTCAGCCTCGCCCCCGGCGGGCGGGTCAGCCCGGACGAGCTTCGGCGGTTCTACGACCTCTCGGGCAATGCGGTCGCCGACACGCTCCAGCGCCGGATCGACCGGCCGATGACCGTGGACCTGCTGCGCGACGAGAAGGTGATCTTCGTCCGGGTGCAGACCGCGCGCGGCGTGCTGGCGGCCGAGATCCCGCGGCGGCGGGTGATCGCGTCCAACCCCCATCTGCTCCTCGTCTGGATGCTCGGCACGTCGGGCGTTCTCACCTTCATCGCCATCCTCTTCCTGCGCAACCAGGTGCGCCCGATCAAGGAGCTTGCCCAGGCGGCCGAGGAGTTCGGCAAGGGTCGCTCCCTGCGCTTTCGCCCCGGGGGGGCCGAGGAGGTCCGGCGCGCGGGCGCCGCATTCCTCGCCATGCGCGGGCGCATCGAGCGCCAGATCGAGCAGCGCACGCGCATGCTCTCGGGCGTCAGCCACGACCTGCGCACGCCCCTGACGCGCATGAAGCTCGCGCTCGCCATGGCCGAGCCGGGCGAGGAGACCGAGGACCTGACCCGCGATGTCGAGGAGATGGAGCGGATGCTGGAGGGGTTTCTCGCCTTCGCCCGCGGCGAGGGGACCGAGGAGCCGACCGAGACCGACCCCATCGTGCTCGCCCACGCCATCGCGGGCGACGCGCGCCGCGCGGGGCGGCCCATCGACCTCGACACCCGCTGCGACACGCCCCAGGCCCCCGGGATCGCCCTGCGCCCGGTTGCGGTCCGGCGTGCGGTGCAGAACCTGGTGGACAACGCCCTCGCCTATGGCCGCGCGGTCGCGCTGAGCGCGCGGCTGGGCGCGCGGGCGGTGGAATTCGTGGTCGAGGATGACGGGCCCGGGATCCCCGAGGCACGGCGCGACGAGGCGCTGCGCCCCTTCGTCCGGCTCGACCCCGCGCGCAACCAGAACGCGGGCGGGGGGGTCGGGCTCGGCCTCTCGATCGCGCTCGACGTCGCGCGCAGCCACGGGGGCGGGCTGGAACTCGGGGTCAGCGAACGTCTGGGGGGGCTGAAGGCGACGCTGCGCCTGCCGCGCTGACCCCCGTTCCCGCGCGGGCACGGCCCTGATAGGCTTGCCGCTGCCCCGACCGGGAAGGAGTTACCCCGATGATCCAACTGCTCTTCGCCGCCTGCGCCGCCCTCAGCCTCGCCTGCCCGGCCGCCGCCCGGATGTATTACTGGATCACCCCCAACGACCTTCACGCGCTGCTGGCCGACCGGGTTGACAGCCTGAGCGTGGACACCTCGGGCGGGGACACGACGCTGGAGGGGGTCGTGGACGGGCACAGGTTTTCGGTGTTCTTCTACGAATGCGACGGCGGCAACCTGAGCTCGGTCGCCACACCCGACAGCCATTGCCTGGGCTACGAATTCCGCGCCTACATCGCCGATGCGCCCAAGGACGACGCCACCCTGCAGCGCTGGAACGCCGAGAACCATTACGGCAAGCTCTGGCGCGATGCGGACGACGATCTCTCGGTGCACTACACGAGTGTGGTCGAAGGCGGGGTGGAAGATGACCATATCCTGACCGCCCTCGCCTGGTGGCGGGCGATCCTCAAATCCGTCGACGACTTCTACGCCCCGACCTAACGCTGGCTGTCGCGCCAGCGCGGGCTGACCCAGGGTTCGGCGTTCTCGGCGGCAAGGGGGGCGCGGCCGAGGATGTGGTCCGCCATCTTCTCGCCGACGAGGATCGAGGGGCCGTTGAGGTTTCCGTTCGTGATGCGCGGAAAAACCGAGCTGTCGGCGACGCGCAGCCGGTCCACCCCGATCACCCGCCCCTCGGGGTCCACCACGGCCAGCGCGTCGTCCCGATGCCCCATCCGCGCCGTGCCGCAGGGGTGATAGGCGCTTTCCACATGGTCGCGCAGCCAGTCGTCGAGCGCCGCGTCCGACTGCACGGCGACCCCCGGCTGGATCTCGGCGCCCCGGTAGGGGTCGAAGGCGCCCTGGGAAAAGATCTCGCGCGTCAGGCGGATGCAGGTGCGGAAATCCGCCCAGTCCTTCGGGTCGGACATGTAGTTGAACCGGATGGCGGGCGGATCGGCGGGATCGGGCGAGCGCAGGGTGACTGTTCCGCGCGAGGGCGATCGCATGGGCCCCACATGGGCCTGGAACCCGTGGCCCTCCGCCGCGGCCCGGCCATCGTAGCGCACGGCGATGGGCAGGAAATGGAACTGGATGTCGGGATACTCGACCCCGGGGGCGGAGCGGACGAAGGCGGCGCTTTCGAACTGGTTCGATGCGCCGAGCCCGCGGCGCAGGAAGAGCCATTCGGCGCCGATCAACGCCTTGGACCACAGGTTCCAGTGCTTGAAGAGCGTGACGGGCTGGGTGCAGGCCTGCTGGACATAGACCTCCAGATGGTCCTGGAGGTTCGCGCCGACGCCCGCGCGGTCGGCGACGACCTCGATCCCGAGGCGCTGGAGTGCGGCCCCCGGGCCGATCCCCGACAGCATCAGGAGCTTCGGCGTCATGATCGAGGACGCGGCGAGGATGACCTCGGCCCCCGCCCGCATCACCGCGCCGCCGGCGAGTGCCACGCCCGTCGCCCGCCCCCCCTCGGTCACCACGCGCTCGACGAACCCGCGCACGAGCCGGGCGCCACGGGCAAGCGCCGGCCGCAGATAGGCGTTGGCCGCCGACCAGCGCTGCCCGCGCCAGACGGTCTGTTCCATCGGCCCGAAACCCTCCTGCTTCTGGCCGTTGTAGTCGGGGGTCAGCTCGTAGCCCGCCTGTGCCCCCGCCTGGACGAATGCGCCGAAGAGCGGGTTGGCGCGCGGCCCCCGGGTGACATGGAGCGGTCCGCCCTGCCCGCGCCAGGCGGGGTCCCCCCCGTGCCCGCCTGCGTGCCAGTCCTCCATCCGCCGGAAATAGGGCAGCACGTCGGCGTAGCCCCAGCCCTGCGCCCCCATATCGGCCCAGGTATCGTAGTCGCGGGCATGGCCGCGGACATAGACCATGCCATTGATCGAGGATGACCCGCCGATCACTTTGCCCCGCGGGGTGGCGAGCACCCGCCCGCCCAGGTAC
>JANNOT010000067.1:0-12571 GCA_031399375.1 Paraoceanicella sp. | reverse complement strand
CGCAGGGTCTGGCCGAGGAGAAGCATGGCGGGATCCGGGGTAGGGGGCGGGCGGGTCTGGCCCGCGGCGCGGCCGCCCGGCGTTCGGGGCGGTGGGCGTCGTCGGGTGCGGCTGCGGCCCCCGGATGGCGGGGTCCGCGGGGGTCTCAGCCCTGTTCCTCCAGCCGGTCGGTGGCGGGTGGCGGGGTTGGGGTCAGGGCGGCGATCTCGGCATGGAGTGCCGCGTCGAGCCGGAACGTCGCTGCTGCAAGGGCGGGGGCAAGCTGGTCGGTGGTGCGGGCACCCAGCAGGGGGGCCGTCACGCCCGGATGGGCCGCCGCAAAGGCGACGGCGAGCGTGACCGGATGCACCCCTTCGCGCGCGGCGAGCGCGATGAACGCGCGCGTCGCCTCGGCCATCCAGTCCGGGGCATAGCGGCGGGCATACATCGCGTTCTCGTCGAGCCGCCCGCGGGCGGGTCCCTGGTCGAGATACTTGCCCGTGAGCACCCCGCCCGCGAGCGGGTTGTAGGGCACGACCCCAAGCCCCTCGGCCTGGGCGAGGGGGAGGATCTCCACCTCGGCCTGCCGCTTGAGGAGGTTGTACATCGGCTGGATCACCGCGAAGCGCGCCCAGCCTTCGCGCGCGCTGACGCCGAGGGCGGTCGCGATCTGCCAGGCGGCGAAGTTCGAGACGCCCAGATGGATGACCTTGCCCGCGGCAACCAGGTCGTCGAGCGTGCGCAGCGTGTCCTCGAGCCGGGTATGGGGGTCCCAGATATGGATGAAGAAGACGTCGAACCGGTCGGTGCCCATCCGCTTCAGCGACGCCTCGACCGACTGGCGGATCACCCGCGGCCCGGCACCCGTGCCCATGCCGACCTTGGACGTCAGCACGACCGCGTCCCGCTCGTGCGCGACGAGCCGCCCCAGGATCTCCTCGGCCCGCCCGCCGGTATAGACGTTGGCGCAGTCGAAGGTATCGACCCCCGCCGCGCGGCAGGCGGCGTAGAGCCGGGCCGACTCGGCCTCGTCCGCCTCGCCCCCGAAGGTCATGGTGCCGAAGGCGAGGGCCGAGATGCGGGTGCCGGTGCGGCCGAGGGGCTTTGTGTCCATGCCCGGAAGTAAAGCCCGATCCCAGGGCGCGGGGCAAGGCCCGCCCCGGCCCGGAACCACGCCATCGCCCGAAGATCGCCGGGTTCGCGTGGCGTGGGCCAACCGGCCGCGACGGGTGCGGGGCAATTCCCGGGCCATCCCGGGCCGCACGCGGGATCGCGCAGGTCGGGGGGCGGGGGGGAAAGGCCCGGGTCGCGGGGCACTGGTCAAACCCCCGCGGCTCGGCCAAGGTCGCGGGCATGCGCGACCGCCTCCCCCTGCTTGTGATCGTCCTGACCGTCATGCTCGATGCGATGGGGATCGGGCTGATCCTTCCCGTCATGCCCGAGCTGATCGAGGGGCTGACCGGGGCGGGCATCGCGACCGCGGCGGCCTGGGGCGGGGTGCTGAGCTTTGCCTATGCCGCGGCCCAGGTGCTGACGGGGCCGCTGCTCGGTACCCTGTCGGACCAGTTCGGGCGGCGCCCGGTCCTCCTCCTCTCGCTCGTCGCGATGGCGGTGGACTATGTGATCCTGGGGTTTGCGGGCAATCTCGCCCTGCTCTTTGTCGCCCGGATCCTGAGCGGGGTGACCGGGGCGACCTATGCGACGGCCTATGCCTGCATCGCCGATCTCTCCCCGCCCGAGCGGCGCTCGGCCGATTTCGGGCTGGTGGGGGCGGCCTTCGGGGTGGGGTTCATCCTGGGGCCGCTCCTGGGCGGGCTTCTGGGCGAACTGGGCCCACGGGCGCCGTTCTTTGCTGCCGCCGGGCTGGCCGCGGCCAATGCGCTGCTCGGCCTGTTCGTGCTGCGCGAGACGCTCGCGCCCGAGAACCGCCGCCCGTTCAGCCTGGCGCGCGCCAACCCCCTGACGGCGCTGAGCCGGGTCGCGCGGCTGCCCGCGCTGCGCGGGCTCGTCGCGGTCTTTTTCCTCTTTACCGTCGGGCAGACGGTCTATGCGGTGATCTGGTCCTACTTCGCCACGGCCCAGTTCGGGTGGGGTGCGGGGCGCATCGGCCTGTCTCTGGCGGTCGTGGGCCTGTGCATGGCGCTTGTGCAGGGCTGGTTCATCCGCCTGATCCTGCCGCGCCTGGGCGAAATGCGCACGGCGCGGCTCGGGCTGGTGCTGAACGCGGGGATGATGGTCGCGATGCCGTTCATCATGTCCGAATGGCTGGTATTCGCCACCATGCCGATCATGGCGCTCGGCGTCATCGTGACCCCGGCGATCCAGGGCATGATGTCGGCGCGCACGGGGCCCGCGGGGCAGGGCGAGCTCCAGGGCGTGATCGCGAGCGCCCAGGGGATCGCGAGCATCCTGTCGCCGCTCCTGATGACCCAGACCTTTCGCATCTTCACCGAACCCGGTGCCCCGGTGCATCTGCCCGGGGCGCCGTTCCTGGTCGGGGCGGCGCTGATGGGTGCTGCACTCGTCATGCTGGCCCGGGCGGGCGGGGCGCCTATTTCGGCACCTCCCCCTCTATCCCCTCGACGTAGAAGTTGAGGCCGAGCAGCGTCGCGTCATCCGCGATCTCGCCGGGCGCCAGCCAGGGCGTGCCGTCCTGCCGGTTCAGCGGCCCGGTGAACGGGTGGAGGCTGCCGGCGCTGATCGCGGCGATCGCATCCTCGGCCAGCTTGCGCACATCCTCGGGGATCCGGGTGGAAAGCGGTGCGAACTTCACCATGCCGGTGTTGATCCCGCCCCAGACATCGCCCGAGGTCCAGGTCCCGTCGAGGACCGCCTGGGCGCGCGCGACATAGTAGGGGTCCCAGTCGTCCACGATCGAGGTCAGGTGCACGTTCGGCCCGAACCGCGTCATGTCCGAGGCCTGGCCAAAGGCGAGCACGCCTTTTTCCTCGGCGATCGTCACCGGGGCGGTGCTGTCGGTATGCTGCATGATGATGTCGGCCCCCTGCTCGATCAGCGCATTGGCCGCGTCCGCCTCCTTCGCCGGGTCGAACCAGGTATAGGCGTAGATGATCTTGAACTGCACCGCCGGGTTCACCGATTTCGCGGCCAGATAGGCGGCGTTGATCCCCTGGACCACCTCGGGGATCGGGTAGGACGCGATGTAGCCGATCACGTTCGATGTCGTCATCCGCCCCGCGATCAGGCCGATGACATGGCGCCCTTCGTAGAAGCGCGAGGAATAGGTGGCGAGGTTCGGCTCGCGCTTGTAGCCCGTCGCATGCTCGAACTTCACGTCCGGGAACATCTTGGCCACCTTGACCGTCTGGTCCATGTAGCCGAACGAGGTGGTAAAGATCAGGTCATGGCCCGAGCTTGCCATCTGGCGGATCACCCGCTCGGCATCCGGCCCCTCGGGCACGCTTTCGACATAGGTCGTCTCGACCTTGTCGCCGAGGGCGGCCTCGATGGCCTTGCGCCCCTGGTCGTGCTGGTAGGACCAGCCGAAATCGCCCACCGGGCCGACATAGACGAAGCCCACCTTGATCCTGTCCTTGGCCTGGGCAAACGCGCCACCCGCGGTCAGCGCGAGCGCCGCGACGGCGAGGGCAAGGGGTCTGAGAAATCGCATCGAAGTCTCCCTGTTGGTGTCAGTTCATGGCGGCGAAGGGGCGCCCCAGGCTCGCCGGGGCCCGGATCGCGGTGCGGGTGCGGTCGGCCGAGATCGCGACGAGCACGAGGATGGTGACGAGGTAGGGCGTCATGGACAGCCACGCCGCGCCCACGGGCAGGCCGAGCGCCTGGAAGTTGAGCTGAAGGATCGTGACCCCCCCGAACACATAGGCCCCGAGCAGGACGCGCCAGGGCCGCCAGCCCGAAAAGACCACGATGGCAAGCGCGATCCAGCCCGCGCCCGCCGTCATCCCCTCGGTCCATTGCGGCACGCGCACGAGGCTGAGATAGGCGCCCCCCAGCCCCGCGAGCGCGCCCCCGAAGGCGATGGCGGCAAGCCGCACCGCGACCACCCGGTAGCCGAGGGCATGGGCCGCATCGTGATTCTCGCCGATCGCGCGCAGGATCAGGCCGGGGCGGGTCCGGCCCAGGAACAGCCAGACCGCGGCGATGAGCGCGAACGAGAGATAGACGACCGGGTCGTAGCCAAATGCCATGGAACCGATGACCGGCAGATCGCTCAGCCCCGGAACCGCCAGCACCGGCATCGGCGGCGGCTTTATCCCGGTATAGGGCTGGCCGATCAGCGCGGCCAGACCGAGCCCGAAGAGGGTGAGGGCAAGCCCGGTCGCGACCTGATTGGACAGCAGAACCTGCGTCATCACGCCAAAGAGAAGCGCGAGCGCCATGCCGCCTGCCGCGCCCGCAGCCATGCCGAGCGCCGGGCTGCCCGTCTCGACCGCCGCGGCGAACCCGGTGATGGCGCCCAGGATCATCATCCCCTCGACCCCCAGATTGAGCACGCCTGCCTTTTCGACCACGAGCTCGCCCAGGGCCGCCAGCACCAGCGGCGTCGCGGCCAGGATCAGGGTCGCGAACAGGGCAACGGGGTTGAGCGCGAGCAGGTCCATCACGCCGCGACCGGGCGGCGGAGCCGGTATCGCACCAGAAGGTCGAGCCCGAGCAGGCAGAACAGCATCATGCCGCGGAACGTCTCGGTCGCGGCCGCAGGGATCCCCAGGGTCAGCTGCGCCGTCTCGCCCCCGATATAGGTCAGCGCCATCACCAGCGCCGCGGCGACTATGCCGAACGGATTGAGCCGCCCCAGGAATGCCACGATGATTGCCGTGAATCCGTAGCCCACGGGCAGCGACGGGGCGAGCTGCCCCGCGGGTCCCGCCACCTCGAACATCCCCGCAAGCCCCGCGAGCGCGCCCGACAGCCCCAAGCAGGCCGCGACCACCGCCCCCGCCCGCACCCCCTCGAACCCCGCCGCCCGCGGCGCGTCGCCCGTCAGGCGAACCCGGTGACCAAAGAGATGATGGGCCAGAAGGACATAGGCCCCCGCGACGGCACCGAGGGCCACGAGCACCCCCACATGCACCCGCGTGCCCGCGATCAGGACCGGCAGCGTCGCGCTGTCGTGAAAGCTGCGGCTGAGGGGAAAGTTGAATCCCTGCGGATCGCGCAGCGGCCCCGACACCATGGCGTAGAGGAACTGGTCCGCGACATAGACGAGCATCAGGCTGACGAGGATTTCCGACGTGTCAAAGCGCAGCTTCAGGATCGCGGGGATCATCGCCCAGGCCCATCCCGCAAGCGCGCCCGCCAGGGTCATCAGCGGCAGGAGCCAGATGCCCTGCACGTCGTGGAACGCAAGGCCGACCGCGGCCCCCGCGATGGCGCCCATGATGAACTGCCCCTCTGCCCCGATGTTCCAGACCCCCGCGCGAAAGCCCATCGACAGGCCGAGCGCGATCAGGATCAGCGGGGCCGCCTTCACCGCGATCTCCGACCGGGCGAAGGGGTCGAGCAGGGGGTCGAGAAAGAGGATGCGCATCGCCGCGACCGGATCCTTGCCCAGAAGCGCAAAAAGGCCCGCCCCGAGCAGGATGGTCAGTCCCACCGCCAGCACCGGCGTCACCGCCTGCATGGCGCGCGAGGGTTCGGGGCGGGGCTCAATGCGCCACATGTGCCGCGCCCCCCATCAGCTGCCCGATGCGCTCGGGGGTCATGGCGGACAGCGCCCGCGGTTCGCTGAGCCGCCCCCCGGCCAGGACGGCGAGCCGGTCGGAGATCTCGAGGAGCTCGTCGAGATCCTGGCTGATGACGATCACCCCTGCGCCCTCGTCCGCGAGCCGCACGAGCGCCGCGCGGATCGCCGCTGACGCCGCGGCATCCACCCCCCAGGTCGGCTGGTTGACCGCGAGCACCTCGGGGCGCTGGAGCACCTCGCGGCCGATCAGGAATTTCTGCAGGTTGCCGCCCGAGAGCGACCTGGCCGCATGGTCCACACCCGCGGTGCGCACGTCGAATGCCGCCACGATCGCCCGGGCGAGCCCCGCGGCAGCACCCCAGTCGATCAGTCCGGACCGGGCGAGCCGTGCACGGTCGGCCGCGGTCAGGAGCACGTTCTCGGTCAGGCTCAGGGTCGGGGCGGCGGCGTGGCCCAGCCGCTCCTCGGGCGCCGTGGCCAAGCCGAGCTGACGGCGCGCGCCCGGGCCAAGCGCACCGACCGGATTGCCCTTGAACCGGATGGCCGACGGGGGTGCCGGACGTTCGCCCGACAGGGAGGCCAGCAGCGCATCCTGGCCGTTGCCCGCGACGCCCGCGATGCCGAGGATCTCGCCGCGCCGCACGCTGAAGGTGATGTCCGTCAGCGCGGGGGCGAACGGGGTGTCGGGCGGCAGGCTCAGCCCCTTCACCTCCAGCAGCGTGGCGCCCAGCATCTGCGCCTTGGCGGCCGGCTGTGCCAGCTTTGCGCCGATCATCATCTCGGCGAGGCTCTGGGCCGTCTCCTCGCCCGGGCGGCAGGTCGCGACGACCCGGCCTGCGCGCAGGATGGTCGCGCGGTCGCAGAGCCTGCGGATCTCGTCGAGCTTGTGGGAGATGTAGAGGATCGCGACCCCCTCGGACCGCAGGCGCCGCAGGGTGGCAAAGAGCGTCTCCGCCTCGCCCGGGGTCAGGACCGAGGTCGGCTCGTCCATGATCAGCAGATGCGGCTCCTGGAGCAGGCAGCGGATCACCTCGACCCGCTGGCGCTCGCCCGCCGACAGGGTGCCCACGCGCCGACCGGGGTCGAGCGGCAGGCCGTAGGCGGCCGAGGTCTCGCGGATCCGCGCGGCCAGCTCCCGGCCGGGCAACCCGGTGCCGAGGCGGATGTTCTCGGCGACGCTCATCGCCTCGAACAGGCTGAAATGCTGGAAGACCATGGCGATCCCGGCCGCGCGCGCGTCGCCCGGGCGCAGGGGCGCATAGGGCGCGCCGCCGAACTGCATCCGCCCGGCATCGGGTCGCACCAGGCCGAAGATCGTCCTGACCAGCGTGGACTTACCCGCCCCGTTCTCGCCCAATAGCGCATGGATTTCGCCGCGCGCGACGTCAAAGGAGATGTCGGCATTGGCGATCACGCCGGGATAGCCCTTGGTCAGGCCCTCGACGGACAAGAGGATCATGCCACGGCCTCTGCCCGGGTCCGCCGTGGCAGCCGCAGGAGATCCGCGGCGACGCCGATGGCGATGGCGGCGGGCGCCTTGCCGAGCGCGCGGTCCCCGATGGGACAGACGAGCCGCGCGATGGTCCCCGGCGGGTGGCCGAGGGCCGCGAGACGGCTGCGGAACCGCGCGGCCTTGGACGCCGATCCGATCAGGCCGAGATGGCCGAACGGCCGCGCGAGCACGCGGTGGCAGATCTCCAGATCGATCGCGTGCGAATAGGTCATCACGATATGGACCGCATCGTCGGGCGCCAGGGCCACCGCATCGGCCGGGCTCGCCGCGGGCAACGCACCCGGGGGCAGGGGCGCGGGAAACCGCGCGGGCGCGCTGTCCACCCAGGTCAGTGCGACGGGAAGTCCGTCGAGCGCCCGCACGAGCGCCCGCCCCACATGGCCCGCGCCGTAGAGAAACAGCGACAGGGGCGCGGGGGCCCCGGGCTCCGCGATCCAGCCCGCAGCGATCGCGACCGGCGGGGCATCCCCGCCCCGCAGCGCGCGCAGGAGCCGGGCGGGTGCGGCGTCCGACGCGTCGCCCGCACCGGGCGGGGGCAGGCCGGTCGCGAGCGGACGCAGGAACGGCGCCCCGGCCACCGGCATCTCTCCGGCCGAGAACCGCTCCCACACCAGGCGCACGGCGCCGCCGCAGCACTGGCCCAGGTTGGGGCCGAGCGCCAACCGCGCCTCGGCCCGCACCCAGGGGGGACCCGGCAGCAGCGCCCGCGCCCGCGCCGCCGCATCCCACTCCAGCGCCCCGCCACCGATTGTCCCGCGCTGTCCGGTGGCCCAGACGAGCATCGCGGCCCCAGGCTCGCGCGGGGCGGAGCCCTCGACCCCGGCGACGAGCACGCGCACGACCGGGCCATGCGCGGCGATGGCGGTGGCAAGGGCGTCCCGGTCGAACCCTACCATCGACCCGCTCCGGCCGCCGATGTCCCGACGGCTGCTTGCCCGCCATGGGCCCCCGGTCCCGGACGCCGCGCCGGTTGCGGCCCTGGGGCGGACCGCGCGGGGGGCCCGACCGGCATCGGCCCGGCCGTGCCCCCCGGTCCGGGGGCGCCAACCCTGGCCGCGCGGGGCTGGGGCGCCCGCGCGGCCGACGCCGGCCGATCCCACCCTACCACGGCGTGCCGCGGGGACAGTGCCCGGTGCAGTCGCGCGACGCGCCTGCGCCGTCCCTGCGGGGCGGAGGGAGGCGCCAGACGCGGGCGAGGGCGCGGACCAGCCGGGCTACCACGGCTGTCCCCGCTGGCGGTCGACCGCGCGCAGCACCCGCTCGGGCGTTGCCGGGGCGTCGAGCGCAACATAGGCCGACCCGTCCCCGCAGGCCGCAACGGCATGGGAGATGGCGAGAAAGGTCGAGATGCCGAGCATCAGCGGCGGCTCTCCGACCGCCTTGGACTTGTGGATCGTCGCCACGCCGTTCTCGCCGTCCCAGAGGTCGATGCGCAGGTGGCGCGGGCGGTCGGCGCAGGCGGGGATCTTGTAGGTCGACGGTGCATGGGTGGCGAGCCGCCCGGCGCCGTCCCAGACCAGCTCCTCCATGGTCAGCCAGCCCGCGCCCTGGACGAACCCGCCCTCGATCTGCCCGCGGTCGAGCGCGGGGTTCAGGCTGCGGCCCGCATCGTGCAGGATGTCCGTGCGCAGGGTGCGGTATTCGCCGGTCAGGGTGTCGATCGCCACCTCGGTCACCGCCGCGCCGTAAGCGAAATAGTAGAACGGTCGCCCCCGCCCGGCACGGCGGTCCCAGACCACCTTGGGCGTGGCATAGAACCCGGTGGAGGACAGGGAAATCCGCGCCATCCACGCCGCGCGCGCCACCTCGGCAAAGGGGACCCGCGCGCCGCCGACCTCCACCATGCCGCCCGCGAACCGCACCGCCTCCGGCCGCCCCTGCCAGCGTTCGGCGGCGAAGGCGGCGAGACGGTCGCGGATGCTCACGCAGGCGGCCTCGGTCGCCATGCCGTTCAGATCCGAGCCTGACGAGGCGGCGGTGGCGGACGTGTTGGGCACCTTGCCCGTATGGGTCGCGGTGATCCTGACCGCATCGAGCGGCAGCCCGAAGGCCTCTGCCGCGACCTGGGCCACCTTGGTGTTGAGCCCTTGGCCCATCTCGGTCCCGCCATGGTTCAGGTGAACCGAGCCGTCGCTGTAGACATGGACCAGCGCGCCCGCCTGATTGAGGTGGGTCAGGGTGAACGAGATGCCGAACTTGACCGGCGTCAGCGCGATCCCCCGCTTCAGGACCCGCGAGCCCGCGTTCCAGTCCGCGATCTCCGCCCGCCGGGCGGCATACCCGCTCGTCTGCGCCAGCCGGTCGGCGAGGGCGGGCATGATGTTGTCGGGCACCTCCATGTGATAGGGCGTGGTCAGGCGCCCCGGCCCGTAAAAGTTCGCCCGCCGCACGGCGAGCGGGTCGAGCCCGAGATGCGCCGCGATGTGGTCCATCACCCGCTCGGCCCCCACCACCCCCTGCGGCCCGCCGAAGCCGCGAAAGGCCGTGTTGGAACAGGTATTGGTGCGCAGGCGGTCCGAGGTTATGCGCACCGCGGGCAGGTAATAGGCATTGTCGGCATGGAGCATCGCCCGGTCGGCGACCGCGAGGCTGAGGTCCTGGGACCAGCCGCAGCGGACCCGCTGCTCGACCACGATCCCGGTCAGGCGCCCGGTGTCGTCGAAGCCCGCGCGATAGGCGATGCGCGCCTCGTGCCGCTTGCCGGTGATGACCATGTCGTCGTCGCGGTCATAGCGCATCCGGGCCGGGCGGCGGAAGGCGCGGGCCACGAGCGCACAGGCGACGGCGAGCGCGTTGCCCTGGCTTTCCTTGCCGCCGAACCCGCCGCCCATGCGCCGGATTTCCACCGTCACGGCGTGGAACGGGACCCCGAGGGCCGCCGCCACCTTGTGCTGGATCTCGGACGGGTGCTGGGTGGAGGCATGGACGGTCATGTCCGAGCCCTCGCCCGGCAGCGCGAGCGCCACCTGCCCCTCAAGGTAGAAATGCTCCTGCCCCCCGATCTCGATCACCCCCTCGATCCGGTGCGGGGCGGCCGCGATGGCGGGTTCTGGGTCGCCGCGGCGGTACTCGACCGGCGCCTCGAACCGGCTGCCTGCCGCCAACGCGTCATCGATGCTCAGCAGTGCCGGGAGATCCGCGTAGCGCACCCGTGCCAGCCGGGCGGCGGCACGGGCGGCGTGGTGCCCGTCGGCGATCACGAGAAACAGGGGGTGGCCGTGGTAGAACACCTCCGCCCCTGCGAGCAGCGGCTCGTCAGGGACCGATGGCGAGACGTCGCAATCCCCGGGCAGATCCGCTGCCGTCCAGACCGCCACCACCCCGGGCGCCGCGCGGACCGCATCGAGATCAATCGCCTCGACCCGCGCCCGGGCCCGCTCGGCGAGACCGAAGGCGAGGTGCAGCGCGCCCTGGGGTGCCGCCATGTCGTCGACATACGTCGCACGGCCCGTGACATGCAGCGCCGCGCTGTCATGGGGCAGCGGGCGCGCGACCGTCGCCGGTTCGGTGCCCGACCGGGCGGTGGGGACGACCACGGCCTCGGCCACGGGTGTCCCGGCCTCCGCACCGTCCGCCGCACCCGCCGCGGGGTGCGCCAGGGTCACGGGCACGCCCCGCGACCGCCACGACCGCCCGGCACGGGGGTCGTAGTGTCTGGGGGGGCATCCCCGCGATCCGTCCGCCGGCGGGTCGTGGCGGGCACCCCGGCCCGGCTCACGCGGCACCCCGGCCGACCAGCCGCGTCGCGCGCAGCGGCAGGTGGTCCTCCTCGAACGTGCGGCGCAGGAGGTTTTGCGCCACCCGCAGGCGATAGGGGGCCGAGGCCCGCATGTCTGAAATGGGGGCGAAATCCGCGGCGAAGGCGGGCAGGGCACCGGCCACCGTCGCCTCGGACCAGGCCTGCCCCACCAGCGCCGCCTCGACCGCCCGGGCACGCTTCGGCGTCGGGGCCATGCCGCCGAACGCGATGCGGGCATCCGCAACCCGGTCGCCGTCGAGGGTGATTCGAAACGCGCCGCAGACCGCCGAGATGTCCTGGTCGAAGCGCTTGGACACCTTGTGGACCCTCAGCCGGTCGGGCTGGCGCGGGATCAGCACGCTTTCCACGATCTCGCCCGCGCGACGGTCCTGGCGCCCGTAGCCGAGGAAGTAGTCCTCGATCGGCATCTCGCGCAGCCCCTCGGGTCCCAGCAGCCGCAGGGTGGCGCCAAGGGCGATCAGCGCGGGCGGGGTGTCGCCGATGGGCGAGCCGTTGGCGATGTTGCCCCCGAGGGTCGCGGCATTGCGCACCTGGACCGAGCCGTAGCGGCGGATCATCTCGGCCATGTCGGGGTGCCGCCCCGCCATCAGCCCGCGCAGGCGCGACAGCGTGACGCCCGCGCCGATGCGCAGGCCGTCCGGCCCATCCTCCACCCCGCGCAGCTCCGCCACGCGGTGCAGGAAGATGGCGGGGGTCAGCGCGCGGAACTGCTTGGTGACCCAGAGGCCGACATCGGTCGCGCCCGCGACCAGCGTCGCATCCGGATGCGCGGCGACCAACGCCTGGAGCGAGGCGAGCGAGGCGGGGACGTAGCCCCCGGGCACCGCGACATCGCCGCCGGTCGGCATCTCCATCAGCGCCGCCCGATCCGCCGCGACCCAGGGCGCCGCGGGCGCGTCCGCCACGGCCTCCGCCGCCGCCACGATGGGCCCGTAGCCGGTGCAGCGGCAGAGATTGCCCGCCAGCACCGTATCCCAGTCCCGCCGCCCCTGATGGCGCGCGGCGTGGATCGACATCACAATGCCAGGGGTGCAGAAACCGCACTGGCTCGCGTGATGGTCCACCACGGCTGCCTGGACGGGGTCGAGCGCACCCGGGTCGCCCAGACCCTCGACCGTGCGGACCGCACGCCCGTCGAGCTGGGGCAAAAAGAGGATGCAGGCATTCAGCGCCTCCTGCACCAGCGCGCCCTCGTCCAGCCGCCCGACCGAGACGGTGCAGGCGCCGCAATCGCCCTCGTTGCAGCCCTCCTTGGTCCCGGTCAGCCCGCGGGTGCGCAGAAAGTCGAGCAGGGTGGTGGTGGTGGGCGCATCGCTCTGGACCGGCACCCCGTTGAGCAGAAAGCGGACGGCGCTGCCCATCAGCTTCCCCGGTAGGTGGAATAGCCGTAGGGCGACAGGAGCAGCGGCACATGGGCATGCCCCGCGGCGCCGAGCCCGAAGCGGATCGGGATCACGTCGAGGAACGGCGGATCGGCGAGCACCACGCCCGCCCCGCGCAGATAGTCCCCCGCATGGAAGCGCAGCTCGTAGACCCCGGCCCCCGCCCCCTCGACCAGCGGCCCATCGCAGCGCCCGTCGGCATTGGTGAGGCGGTCGGCGATCCGCCCGGCATCCCCCCAGAGCTCCACCCGCAGCCCCGCCGCGGGCAG
>JANNOT010000292.1:0-2019 GCA_031399375.1 Paraoceanicella sp. | reverse complement strand
GGATTTCCGGGGCGGCTGCCCGGCACCGACTATCAGTTCGTCATCCGCCGGGCGGATCCAAAGGGGGCGACGCCGCTGAAGGCGCGGGAGCGGTTCAAGGATCGGCGGCGCGAGGACCGGGAAGCGGATGCGGGGTTCCTGGCGGCGCTGATCGCGCATTTCGGGGAGGAGCCGTTCGAGCGGGGCAACCTCGACGCGGGGCGGCTGGGGTGGCTGTTCGGGCGCGAGGTCGTGGCGGCGGAGGAGCCGTTCGATCCGGCGAGCTACGAGGCGCTCCTGCGGGTCGATGTCGGACGGGCGCGGGCGGCGTTTCCGGAGGTGTTCGGGGATGCGTGAGCGGGCGGGCGCGCGAACCTTTCGGGCGGTGCTGCGTTGATTTTTCATACGTGTCGGGCGGAAGGGTCGCCCGGCCGAGATGAAAGGGAGACGCGATGCATCATACTTACCCCAAACTTTTCGGCTGCGGCGCCCTCGTGCTGCTGCTGGTCGCGGCCTGCGGCGAGACGCGGACCCAGCGCGCCGCGACCGGGGCGCTCGGCGGCGCGGTGGTCGGCCAGGTGGTCGCCGACGAGCCGGTGGCCGGGGCGGTCGTCGGCGGCGTGGGCGGGGCGCTCATCAACTGAGACGGTCCCAAGGGGCGGGCCCCGGCGCATGCGGCCGGGCGCCCGCCCGATTTTGTTCGCGCGCGATATATCGAATCTCCCCTTTGATTTCGTTGAATTCCGTCGTTACGCTTTCCTGCCGGACAATCTTGGTGAATGCCGCGTCGGCGGGCGTCCGCCGGACGTGAACCCAGCACGGAGGAAACCCCTGATGCGCACTCTGGCGATTGCCCTGCCGCTGACCCTGGCGCTCGCCGGCTGTGCCGATGGTCCGCCGCCGCCGGTCTCGGCGGGCGATCTGGCCGCCGATTCGCCCGCTGAGGTGCAATCGACCGTGGCGCCGGGGGCGGAGGGGCTCTACCCGGGCGATCCGTTGGCGGGGCCGGATCTCGACCCGACCGACGATCCGCTGTAAGCGCGGGACGCGGCGACCCCTGCAAAGGAGCGAGAATGTTCGAAAAGATCCTGATCGCCAATCGGGGCGAGATCGCCTGTCGTGTGGAGCGGACGGCGCGCGCCATGGGGATCCGCACGGTCGCCGTTTACTCCGACGCGGACGCGGGAGCCCTGCACGTGCGGGGCGCGGACGAGGCGGTGCACATCGGGCCGGCGCCGGTGAACCAGTCCTATATCGTGATCGATAAGATCGTCGCGGCGGTGCGGGCGACCGGGGCGCAGGCGGTGCATCCGGGATACGGATTCCTGAGCGAGCGGGCGGAGTTCGCCGAGGCGCTGGAGGCCGAGGGGGTCGCGTTCATCGGGCCGCCGGTGGGCGCAATCCGGGCGATGGGGGACAAGATCACCTCGAAGAAGCTCGCAGCGGAGGCGGGCGTGTCCACCGTGCCGGGGCATATGGGGCTGATCGACGACGCGGACCATGCGGTCAGCATCGCGCGCGAGATCGGCTATCCGGTGATGATCAAGGCCTCGGCCGGCGGCGGCGGCAAGGGCATGCGCATCGCCCACAACGATTCCGAAGCCGAGGAAGGCTTCCGCTCGGCCACGGCGGAAGCAAAGAACGCGTTCGCCGACGACCGCGTGTTCGTCGAGTAGTTCATCGTCGATCCGCGCCACATCGAGATCCAGGTGCTCGGCGACAAGCACGGCAACGTCGTCGCCCTCGGCGAGCGCGAATGCAGCGTCCAGCGCCGCCACCAGAAGCTCATCGAAGAGTCGCCCTCGCCCGTCGTAAAGCCGGAGACCCGCCAGAAGATGATGGAGGCCGGAGTCGCCGCGGCAAAGGCTTCCGGCTACTACAACGCCGGCACCGTCGAGTTCCTCTTCGACCCGCCGACGCAGGACTTCTTCTTCCTCGAAGTGAACACCCGCCTCCAGGTCGAGCATCCCGTCACGGAATGGCTCACCGGCCGCGACCTCGTGCGCGACCAGATCCGCATCGCCGCCGGCGAGCCCCTCG
>JANNOT010000277.1:0-2296 GCA_031399375.1 Paraoceanicella sp. | reverse complement strand
AACAGGCGCTTAGCACCCGCTGGCGGAGGAGGTGCGACCGGTTACAAACGGCCCCTCGCAGGTTTTCGCGCGGCTTCGCTGGCGTTCCGAGGGGATGCGCGAGCCAGAGCGAAAAGCAAAGTAGCGGTGCGAACAAGAGCGAAAGTGGCGGATAGGGTGGGATTCGAACCCACGGTGGGCTTCCGCCCACGCCGGTTTTCAAGACCGGTGCCTTAAACCACTCGGCCACCCATCCGGCCTGGTTCCCCCTGCGGCCGGCACGGTCTAGACCCATCGCCGAGACCAACGCCGCGCCCCCGGGCCCGACCGCGCTGTAGTCGAGATCACGCGTCCCGCGCCAGCCCCGCCCCGGGGTCGGGGCGGCCGACCCCGGGGGTGCCATGCGGTTCCTGCTCGTCCTGCTTGCGGCCCTCGCCGCCGCGCCCGCCGCCGCGCAGGCGCCGCTTCCCCCGCGTGACCCGCGCGCCGTGCTGTCCTTCTCGCTCGACAACGACGCGCTCGGCGATGGCAGGGATCGCTGGTACACCTCCGGCCTGCGCGCGATGTGGTCGTCGGCCGAGGACCGCCTGCCCGCCCCGCTCGCCTGGCTCGACCGCGGCATCGGCCGCTTCGCCGGGCCCGCCCGGTCGCGCTGGTCGATCGGCCTTGGCCAGTCCTTCTTCACGCCCGAGGATACGCGCCTGCGCGACCCGGACCCCACCGACCGCCCCTATGCCGGGCACCTGTTCGTCGAGCTTGGCCTTGATCGCCGCACCGCATCCACGCTCGACCGCTTCGCGCTGCAGGCTGGCGTGGTCGGCCCTGCCGCCCTCGGCCGCGGCGTGCAGTCGGCGTTCCACCAGGTGATCGGCGACCGCGAAGCGCGCGGGTGGAACTTCCAGCTCCAGGACGAGCCCGTTGCGAACCTGCATTGGGAGCGCACTTGGCGCTTTCCCCTGGGCACCCTGCCCGGCGCGCTCGAGACCGACCTGCTCCCGTCCGTGGCGCTTGATGCCGGCACCGTCCTGGTGGCCGCGTCGGGTGGGGCACGGGTCCGGCTCGGCCGCGGCCTGATGCAGGATTTCGGCCCCGCCCGCATCCGCCCCGCCCTTGCCGACACCCCCGCCCCGGTCGGCGAGGGCTTCGGCTGGTACGTCTTCGCCGGCGCCGGCGGGCGGCTGGTGGGGCGCGACATCTTCCTCGACGGCAACACCTTCCGCGACAGCCGCTCGATCGACCGCGAGCCCGGCGTGGGCGAATTCGAGGCCGGCGCCGCCGTCTTCTGGCGCAACGTCCGGCTGTCCTACACCGGTGTGCTGCGCTCGCGCGAGTTCGAGGGCCAGGGTGCGGCGCAGCTGTTCGGCGCGCTCTCGCTCTCGGTCGGCTTCTGACGGCGCCGATGGCGACGCCCCCTGGCCCCCCTGCCGGCAGCCGTGGGCTGACCACGCGCCTGCGCACCGCGAAGGGGCGGACGGGGCTCAGCCAGCGCTGGCTCGAGCGGCAGTTGAACGACCCCTATGTGCGCGCGGCCCAGGCGCAGGGGCTGCGTTCGCGCGCGGCCTTCAAGCTCACCGGGCTCGATGACCGCTACAAGCTGATCCGCCCCGGTGCGCGCGTGGTCGATCTCGGCGCGGCGCCAGGCGGCTGGACGCAGGTCGCGGTGTCGCGCGTGGGCCCGACGGGGCGGGTGGTGGCCCTCGACATCCTGCCGATGGACCCGGTTACCGGTGCCGCCGTGCTGCAGGGTGACTTCCAGGACGACGCCACGGTCGCCGCCGTCCATGCGGCGCTCGACGGTCCTGCCGACCTCGTGTTGTCGGACATGGCGCCCAACACCACCGGGCACAACGCGACCGACCACCTGCGCATCATGGGCCTTGCGGAGCTCGCGCTCGACTTCGCCCAGGCCGTGCTTGCCCCCGGCGGCGGCTTCGTGGCCAAGGTGTTCCAGGGTGGCACCGAGCGCGCATTGCTGGCCGCGCTGCGCCGTGACTTCGCCGCCGTTCGCCACGGCAAGCCGCCGGCCAGCCGCAAGGACAGCAGCGAGTTGTACGTCGTGGCGACCGGGTTCCGCGGCCGCGCCTGAGGCGCGTGTCCAGGACCCGAGGTCCGCCACAGCGGGGCGCCCCTCGGACCCGCGCCACCAGCCTATGGCTTCAGCGGCCTGCTCGTCCCCGAGGGCCGCCGCATATGCGGCGAGCTTTGGGGGCGGAACTTGCTCTCGAAATCACAGCTTCTAGGGTAGCTTATATCCGCTCAACCGGAACCGGCACCGGTTCCTATTGAGCGGATCCTGCTCTATGCGAACAGGAAATCC
>JANNOT010000271.1:0-12046 GCA_031399375.1 Paraoceanicella sp. | reverse complement strand
ACGACCTGGACCTTCACCGTCTCGCCGATCGAGAGGATCTCGGAGGGGTGGTTGACCCGGCGCCAGGCCATGTCGGTGACGTGCAGCAGCCCGTCCACGCCGCCCAGATCGACGAACGCACCGTAATCGGTGATGTTCTTGACCACGCCGTCCACCACGTCGCCCTCGGCCAGCTTGCCGACGATCTCGGCGCGCTGCTCGGCGCGGCTTTCCTCGAGCACCGCGCGGCGGGACACCACGATGTTGCCGCGGCGGCGGTCCATCTTGAGGATCTGGAACGGCTGGGGCATGCCCATCAGCGGGCCTGCGTCGCGCACCGGGCGCACATCGACCTGGGAGCCGGGCAGGAACGCGACCGCCCCGCCGAGGTCCACCGTGAAGCCGCCCTTGACGCGGCCGAAGATCGTGCCCTCGACCCGGGCTTCCTTCTCGTAGGCCTTCTCGAGCCGGTCCCACGCCTCTTCGCGGCGGGCCTTCTCGCGGCTGATCACCGCCTCGCCGCGGGCATTCTCCACCCGGTCGAGGAAGACTTCGACGATGTCGCCCACCTTGATGTCGGGCTCCTGCCCGGGGCGCGCGAATTCCTTGAGGTCGATGCGGCCTTCCATCTTGTAGCCGACATCGATGATCGCCTGGCCCGCCTCGATGGCGAGGACCGTGCCCTTCACCACCGAACCCTCGTCGGGGGTCTTGAGGTCGAAGCTCTCGTTGAGCAGGGCCTCGAAATCTTCCATGGACGCTTTAGCCGTCATGCAGTCAGGTCTCCATATGATCGGTTTTCGGGCCAGCCGGTTGGATCCGGCGGTCTTGCTGCAAGGTGTCGCTGGGGCGGCGCCAAAATGACAAAGGGCCGGGGTGTGTCACGCCCGACCCTGCTCGTCCCGGCTTTGGAGCCGGCGTTCTATTTCGGCCACCGCCTTCGTGACGGCCTGCTCTATAGACAATTCCGAGGTGTCGAGCAAGACCGCATCGGCGGCGACTGTCATGGGCGCGTTGTCCCGGCCGCTATCGCGCAGGTCACGCTGGCGAATCTCGCCCAGCGTGCGTTCAAGGGTGGTGTCGGCCCCCGTCCCGCGCAGCTCTTCGTACCGGCGCACGGCGCGGATGGCGTCCGAGGCGGTCACGAAAAGCTTCAGGTCGGCCCGGGGGCAGATCACCGTCCCGATGTCGCGCCCGTCGAGCACCGCCCCCCCGTCGCGGCCCGCGAACTTGCGCTGATAGTCGAGCAGGGCCGACCGGACCCTGGGCAGGCTCGCCACCCGAGACGCGGCCTGGGCCACCCGGGGCGAGCGCAGGTCGGGGCGGCGCAGGTCTGCGTCCGACAGCCTGCGCGCGATCAGCTCCGCCACGCCTTCGTCGATCACGCCGCGGCTCGTCTCCAGCGCGCGGATCCCCACCGCGCGGTAGAGCAGGCCGGTGTCGAGATGGGCGAAACCGAACCGGTCGGCCACCGCGCGGGCGATGGTCCCCTTGCCCGCCGCGGCCGGGCCGTCGATCGCGACGACGAACCTCACCCGTCGCCCTCGAACTGGGGCAGGTCGTCGTCGATCGCGTAGTAATCGCCCTTGTCGGCGGTGAAGATGTGGCGCGCGAGGCGCAGGCCCGTCGGCGCGTCGAGGCACCCCGCCGAGATCGCAAGCCGGTCGCCACCCCGCGGCCGCCAGAACAGCGAGGACCCGCAGGTGCCGCAGAACCCGCGGTCGGCGGTGTCCGAGGATGCATACCAGCGCAGGCTGGCATCGGCCGTGAACGTGACGTTGCCGAGCGCCGCCGAGGTCGCGGCGACGTGGTGGCCGGAGATCCTGCGGCACTGGGAGCAGTGGCAGGCGATCACCTCCTCGCGCAGGCCGGTCGACAGGAATGCGACACCGCCGCAGAGACAGGCGCCCCGCACGCTCATGCGGCACCCCGGATCAGGATGCCGCCCAGATCGCCGATCAGCCGGTCGAAGATGGGAAAGGACGTGGCGATCGGCCCCGCGTCATCCACCGTGATGGGGGCGCGGGCGGCAAGCCCGAGGCAGAGGAACGACATGGCGATGCGGTGGTCGAGCCGGCTTGCCACCGTCGCCCCGCCGGGCACCCCGTCGGCGCCGCGGCCATGGACGGTCAGCGTATCCTCGTCTTCCTCCACCCGCACCCCGCAGGCCTCGAGCCCGCGGGCCATGGCGTCGATGCGGTCGCTTTCCTTGACCCGGAGCTCGCGCACGCCGCGCATGATCGTCGTCCCCTCCGCCAGTGCCGCGAGCGCGGCGAGGATCGGGAACTCGTCGATCATCGAGGCCGCGCGCTCCGGCGGGACCTCGATCCCGCGCAGGCTCGCAAAGCGGGCGTGAAGGTCGGCCACGGGCTCCCCCCCCTCTTCGCGCGGGTTCGCGTAGACGAGATCCGCCCCCATCTCGCGCAGCGTGGTGTAGAGCCCGGCGCGGGTGGGGTTCAGGCCGATCGCGGGTACGATCACGTCCGACCCCGGCACCATCAGCGCCGCACAGACCGGAAAGGCGGCCGAGGACGGATCGCGGGGGACGGCAAGGGTCTGGGGAACCAGCTCGGGCTGGCCGCGCAGGGTGATCACGCGGCCCTCGGGCGTCACGTCGGTCGAGATCTCTGCGCCAAAGCCCCGCAGCATCCGCTCGGTGTGGTCGCGCGTCGCCTCGCGCTCGATCACCACGCTTTCGCCCGGGGCGTTCAGCGCGGCCAGCAGCATGGCCGACTTCACCTGGGCCGACGGCACGGGCACGGTATAGCGCACGGGCACCGGCGCCTCGGCCCCGGTCAGGGTGATCGGCAGCCGCCCGCCCCGGCGCCCCCGCGCCTCGGCCCCGAAAAGCGCCAGCGGTTCGGTGACCCGGCCCATCGGGCGGCGGCGCAGGCTTTCGTCGCCGGTGAAGGTGGCGGTGACGGGCGTCGTCGCCATCGCCCCCATGACCAGCCGGACCCCGGTCCCCGAATTGCCGCAATCGATGACATCCCCGGGTTCGGCGAACCCCCCGGTCCCCACGCCATGGACCGACCAGGCGCCCTCGCCGTGGCGCGTGACCTCGGCCCCGAAGGCCTGCATGGCACGGGCGGTGTCGAGCACGTCCTGCCCCTCGAGCAGTCCGGTGATCCGGGTCTCGCCGACCGCGAGCGCCCCCAGGATCAACGCCCGGTGGGACACGGACTTGTCGCCCGGCACCTCGGCGCGGCCCGTCAGGGGGGGGCTCTGGCGGGCGGTCATCGGGCTGGGGTCGGCATGGGCGGGCATGGATGCTTCCGGTTGATCCTGGTCGCCCCGCTATAGCCGGGGCGGCGGGCGAGGTCTATCGGCGTTCCCAGGTGAGATAGCGCGGCACCCGCCCCTCGCGCAGCGCCTTCACCTCGTAGCGGGTCGGGTGCCAGTCGGGCCACGGGACGGTGCCGTCGGACACGGGCGCAAAGCCGGGGTGGCGGGCCATCCAGACCCGGGCGTAGGCGGCATAATCCGCAATGTCCGTGGCCAGGTGGAACCGCGCGCCAGGCGCGAGCACGCGGGCCAGGGGCAGCATCCCTTCGTCGTTCACGAACCGCCGGTGATGGTGGCGCCGCTTCGGCCAGGGGTCGGGATAGAGCAGGAACGCGCGGGCGATGCTCGCGTCGGGCAGCACGTCGAGCAGGTCGCGCACGTCGCCGTAGTGGATGCGCGCGGTCCCTATCGCGCTCCGCGCAAGCCGGGCGATCGCCATGGCGACGCCGTTCTCGAACGCCTCGGCCCCGACATACCCGATCCCGGGATTGGCGGCGGCAAGGGCCGCCATGTGCTCGCCCGCACCGAAGCCGATCTCGAGCCAGACCGGGCGCGGCCCGCCGAACAGCGCCGCAAGGTCCACGGGTGCCCGTCCCGGGTTCCCGGCCCAGTCCACCCCGGGGACCGCCAGCGTGGCCAGCGTGATGTCCACATGCCGCCGCTGGCCGTCGCGCAGGGTCTTGCCGAACCTGCGGCCATAGAAGTTCCGCCAGGGTGCGCCATGGGGCGCGGATGCGGTCATGGTCCCCCCCGCTTCCGGTGCAGCTTGCGAGGCCGAGCGCTAGCCAGCGGGCGCGGCTTTGTCCAGAGCGCGGCCCTGGCGCAGTCCGGCGCGCAGGTGGTCGATGAATAGCCGCACCCGCCGCGGCAGGTAAGCGCGCGACGGGTAGATGATCCACGCGGCGGTATCGCCCGGCGTCCCCTCGGGGATACAAGACGCACCGGGGCAGAGGTCGACGAGCCGCCCCTCGGCCAACGGACCGGCCACGAGCCAATCGGCGAGGATCGCGGCGCCGAGCCCCGCGAGCGCCGCATCGCGTAGCACCAGCGGGCTGGTCAGCCCGGGCGAGCCTGCCGGCACGAGGAGTTCGGCGCCCCCGCCCGCCCCCGGGGCCGCCCCCGGCTCGATCCGCCAGCGGTCGAACCCGGGGACGAGCAGGCGCATGACCCGCGCCGGATCGGGCAGGCCCACGCCGCCGTGGCGGGCGCACCAGTCCGGGGCGGCCACGGCGCGGTAGCGGGTGACAAAGAGCCTTGCCCCCACCAGCCCCGGTTCGACCCGGGCGCCAAGCCGGATGCCGACATCGATCTGCGCCTCGGCCAGGTCCACCCGCGCGTCCGTCAGCACGAGATCGATCCGGAGGTCGGGTGCCGCCGCCGCGAGCCCCGGCAGGAGCGGGAGCAGCACCGCCTGGCCGAAGGCGACCGAGGCGGTCACCCGGAGCGTACCGCCGACCTTTCGTGCGGCATCGCGCATCTCGTCGCGCGCATCCTCCATCCCGTCCACCAGCGGCGCGACCCGGGCGGCGAAGCGCGCGCCCGCCTCGGTCAGGGCAAAGCGCCGCGTCGTCCGCTCGATCAGCCGCGCACCCAGGTCCGCCTCGAGCACCGCGATGGCGCGCGAGACGGCCGAGGCGTCGATACCCCGGTGACGTGCCGCCGCCGCAAAGCTGCCATGGCGCACGCAGTCGAGAAAAAGGCCGAGCCGGGCGAGGTCCATTCATGCAGTCTAGGCATGAAAGCCATGAGGGGCGAGGCGTTTTTGCGCCGCATCGCATGGGCTATCCACGGTGCGAGACGCCCGATTCCGGAGGTACGAATGACCCGAACCTGCACCCCGGCTACCCGACCGCGCCCCGCTGGACCGACCCGCTGCGTGAACGCCGGCTGGCCGCCGCACGGGATTGCGACCTTGACGCCATGGCACCCAGGCGCCGCGCAGATGCGAGCGGCCGCGGCCAGGTCCGCTGCACCGACACCCTCGACGGTTGCGGCGGCGCGGAGGATTGGCGCTCGGACACCGATGCAGGGCGGGTCGCTCCCGGCGCACCGCGGCTCCCGCGGTGGCACTGGTCTCAGCCGGGACGGACACTCGCCCGGCAGCACCGGACCCGACCCGACCGGCACGTTCCGGGCGGCGCGCCGCACCGATGATGCCCCGGGGCGCCATGTCCACGCCATACCTATCGCGACGGCCGGGGGCGGCGCACTGGCCGCGCCCGCCCCTCTGATGGTGGTCTGAGCGATGGCGCGCATCGCATGCCTTGGCCTCGGGGCCATGGGCCGCCGGATGGCCGCGCGACTTGCCGCCGCGGGGCACGAGGTGACCGTATGGAACCGGACGGCGGCGGCGGCGGACGGGCTCGGCCTTGCCACCGCGGCCACGCCCCGGGCTGCAGTGGCGAGGGCGGAGGTCGTCCTGGGGATGCTCGCCGACGATGCGGCAGCCCGCGCGGTCTGGCTCGACCCCGATCACGGGGCGGCGGGGGGCATGGCCGGGGGTGCGCTCGCCATCGAGCAGGGCACCCTGACCCCCGGGGCCATGCGCGCGCTCGCCGCTGCCCTGCCTGGCGGGTTTCTCGATGCCCCGGTCCTCGGCTCGCGTCCGCAGGCCGAGGCCGGGGCGCTGATCCACCTGATCGGGGGCGGCGCCGAGGACGTGGCGCGGGCCGAGCCGGTCCTGGCCGCGCTCGGCACGACGCGCCACCACATGGGGCCGACCGGGGCGGGGGCGGTGGCAAAACTGCTGGCCAACGCGCTCTTCGCCGTCCAGGCCGCAACGCTGGCCGAGCTGTCCGCCGCGGCGGCGGTCGCCGGGTTTGCCCCAGAGGCATTCCGCGCCGTCTTCGCCACCCTGCCCGTGCTCAGCCCCGCGGGCGCCGGGCTGCTCGGGCTGATGGTGGCGGGCCGCGACGACCCGCTCTTTCCCATCGACCTGGTGGAAAAGGACCTGCGCTATGCCGCGACGCTGGCCCCGTCGCTGCCGATGACCGCAGCGGCGCACGCGCTCTTTGCCCGGGCACAGGCCGAGGGGCTGGGCGGGCGCAACATCAGCGGGGTGCGCAGGCTCTATCCCTGAGGCGCCCGACCGCCGCCCTCAAACGGCCGCCCGCAGCGCGTCGGCGAGATCGGTGCGTTCCCAGCTGAACCCGCCATCGGCCTCCGGCAGCCGGCCGAAATGGCCATAGGCCGAGGTGCGGGCGTAGATCGGCCGGTTCAGCCCCAGATGCTCGCGGATCCCCCGCGGCGTCAGATCCATGACCTGCGCCACCGCGCGCTCGATCCGCGTCTCGTCCACCGTGCCGGTGCCGAAAGTATCGACATAGATCGAGAGCGGCCGGGACACGCCGATGGCATAGGCGAGCTGGAGCACGCAGCGATACGCAAGCCCCGCCGCGACCACGTTCTTGGCCAGATAGCGCGCGGCATAGGCCGCCGAGCGGTCCACCTTGGTCGGATCCTTGCCCGAGAACGCGCCGCCACCATGGGGGGCCGCACCGCCATAGGTGTCCACGATGATCTTGCGCCCGGTCAGGCCCGCGTCGCCGTCCGGGCCGCCGATCACGAACTTTCCCGTGGGGTTCACGTGCCATTCGGTCCGGGGCGTCAGCCAGCCGCCGGGCAGAACCTCGTGGATGTAGGGCTCGACGATCGCGCGCACGTCGGCCGAGGACAGCGTTTCGTCCAGATGCTGGGTCGAAAGGACGAGCGAGGCGACCTCGACCGGCTTCCCGTCCGCGTAGCGCAGGGTGAGCTGGGATTTCGCATCGGGCCCGAGCTTCGGCTCGGTCCCGTCCTTGCGCACCTCGGCCAACCGGCGGAGCATCGCGTGGGCATAGAGGATTGGCGCGGGCATCAGCTCGGGCGTCTCGGCCACCGCGTAGCCGAACATGATGCCCTGGTCCCCCGCACCCTCGTCCTTGCTGCCCGCGGCATCCACCCCCTGGGCAATGTCGGCGGACTGCGCGTGGAGGTAATTGGACACGTGCAGGTTGGCCCAGTGGAACCCACGCTGCTCGTAGCCGATGTCGCGGACGCAGCCGCGCGCGATCTCCTCGACCCGCTCGATGACCGAGCCCGGGCCGCGCACCTCGCCCCCGATCACCACGCGGTCGGTGGTGGCGAAGGTCTCGCACGCCACGCGGGCATAGGGGTCCTCGGTCAGGAAAGCGTCGAGTACCGCGTCGGAGATCCGGTCGCACAGCTTGTCCGGATGCCCCTCGGACACGGATTCCGACGTGAACAGGTAATCGAGCCGGGCCAAAGACCCCTCCTACATCGACGATCGGGACATTTCGCCCGACGGTCGTTCTAGAGGGTGGCTTGGTCCGGCGTCAATCGCACACCGGACGCGCAGCCGTCACGCCACCCGGCTCGCATCCATCCCCGCCTCGGCGGCGAGGGTCTTGACGAGGTCGAGCAGGCGCCGCCGGGTCGCCGCGTCGCGGATCCCGCTGAACGCGGCGTTGAGCTGGAGCCCCTCGGCCGAACCGACGAAATCCATCACCTGCTGGATGGCCGGATCGCGCGGCGCGTCCTGCCCGCCATCGCCGGACCCGGCCAGTCCGTCGAAGAAGAACTGCACGTCCACCCCGAGAACGCGGGAGATCTCGAACAGGCGGCTTGCACCGACCCTGTTCGATCCCTTCTCGTATTTCTGGATCTGCTGGAAGGTCAGGCCCAACGCGTTTCCAAGTTTTTCCTGACTCATCCCGATCAGCATGCGACGAAAACGCAAACGACCCCCGACGTGAACGTCGATCGGATTAGGCTGACTACCCATAACCAACAATCCCCCTGGGCGCCCGGCACCATGATACATACCCCCATGGTCCGTGACGGATACGCTCCCCGTCGCGAGAACAACACGTACACGTCCTCGCTCCGTAGTACTTGGATTAGACACTCAACCGGAAGCTGTCAATTTTGTGTCGTATTGATGGTTAACCCAGCGCGCGAGTAATCCGGCGACCACAACCAGCGCCAGCCATGGGCCGTCGCCCCAGCGCGCATAGGGCGGGGGGGCGGCCAGCGGCCCCGGCAGGACGGCGTCCACATGCCCCGCGGTCAGGAGCGGCAGCGCGGCCACGATCCGGCCGTAGGGGTCGATCATCCCCGAGATCCCGGTGTTCGCGGCGCGCGCCAGCGGCAGCCCCTGTTCGATCGCACGCATCCGGGCCTGGGCGAAATGCTGGTAGGGACCGGCACTCGCCCCGAACCAGGCGTCGTTGGTGATCTGGACCAGCCAGTCGGGACGAGGTGTCGTGCCCAGCTCCTCGGCAAAGATCGCCTCGTAGCAGATCAGGGGCTGGAACGGCGGCAGGCCCGCCCCGGACAGGGTGACGGGGCCCGTGCCGGGGGTGAAGCTGCCGCCGACGAAGGCCGACATGCCCGTGCGCTCGGCAAAGGGGACGTATTCGCCGAACGGCACCAGGTGGTGCTTGTCATAGACCGCCGCGACGGCACCGCCGGGGGCGAGGACGAAAAGCGCGTTCCACCACCGTCCGGTCCCGTCGCGGCGCCGCGCCCCCAGGATGACCGGCACGCCCGCAGCCCCGATCATCGCGCGCGCGCCGTCATCCTCGCCGATCAGGTAGGGGACCGCCGTTTCGGGCCAGATCACCACGTCCGGCGCCCCGGGGGCGGCGGTCGCGGCAAGTTGGCGGTCGAAGAACATGCGGTAGAGACCCGCATCCCATTTCTCGCCCTGCGCCGCATTGGGCTGGACGAGGCGGACCGTCAGCGGCGCCGTCCGGGAGGGTGCGGGGGCCTGGAGCCGGAGCATGCCCCAGCCCCAGCCCGCGGCGATCAGCACCGCCGCCGCCCCGGCCCCCGCAGGATGACGGATCGCCACGAGTGCCGCCGCGAGCAGGGTCAGGGCGCTGAGCCCCAGCGGGCCCGTCAGGGCGAGGACCTGAAGCACCGGCGTGTCCGCCCACACATGCGCGGGCAGCGCCCAGGGGAACCCGGTCAGGACATGGGCCCGCGCGGCCTCGGCCAGGGTCCAGGCCAGGGCGAGCCCGATGCCCCGGAGCGGCCCTGCCGCGAAGAGCCGCTGCGCGGCCCAGAACCCGGCCGCCCAGAACAGCGCGAGCCCCCCCGCCAGGAACAGGATGGCGAACGGCGCCATCCGGCCATGGCGCGCGGCATCCACGAAGAACGCCTCGGCGATCCAGAAGAGGCCCGACCCGAAGAACGCCGTCCCCGCCACCCACCCGGTCCAGGCCGCACGCCCGGCCGACAGCCCCCGGGTCAGCACGATCAGGAGCGGCACGGCGGCAAAAACCAGCGGCCACAGGCCCACGGGCGGCTGCGCGAGGGTCAGGGCCACGCCCGCGCCCGCGGCGAGCGTCAGGCGCGCCCCGCGGCCGGGTGCGAAATCCCGCGACCAGGGGTGCATGGGTCGGCGGCTATTCAGCCGCGTCGCGGTGGCGGATCAGGCGGATCCGCAGACGCTCGATGTGCCGGGCGTCGGCCTCCAGCACCTCGAACCGGTGGCCATCGGGATGGGTCACCACCTCGCCCCGCTCGGGCACCCGGCCCGACAGCATGAAGACGAGGCCGCCGAGCGTGTCCACCTCCTCGCCCAGGTCGCCCGGGCGCAGGTCGATCCCCGCCTCAGCCTCGAAGGCGCCAAGCTCGGTACGCGCGCGCACGACCCAGGTGTCGGGCGCCTCGAGCCGCCAGGGTGCGGGGTCGTCGGTGTCGTGCTCGTCCTCGATCTCGCCCACGATCTCCTCGACCAGGTCCTCGAAGGTGATCAGCCCGTCCACCCCGCCATATTCGTCGATGACGAGCGCCATGTGGGCACGGTCGCGCTGCATCTTCTGAAGCAGGGCGAGCGCGCGCATCGAGGCGGGGATGTAGACCATCTCGCGCAGCAGCCCCTTGAGATCGAACGTCTCGGCGGCCGGCGGAAACCCGTGGCGCAGCACGAGATCCTTGAGATGGATGAACCCCAGCGGATCGTCCAGCGTGCCGTGATAGACCGGTACCCGGGTCAGTGCGGTTTCGCGAAAGAGCGCGATCAACGCATCGAGGGTGATGTCGTCGGGCACCGCCACGATGTCGGCACGCCGCACGGCGATGTCCTCCACGCGGGTCTCGCGCAGGGTGATGATGTTGCGTTCGATCGCGTTGGTCGCGTCGGGACGCGGGCGGCTCGGCGGGGGTGGGGTCTCCTCGCGTCGGCCGAACAGGCGGGCGAGGAGCGAGGGACTTGACCCCTCGCCCTCCGGCGGGTCGGACCGATCCCCGCTGTCGGGGAGGGATCCGGCTTTGTCGTCGCTCATGGCTCCTGTCCGTCGGTGGCCGTCGGGACGGCATCGGGGCGGGAGTATGGGTCAGGCACCCCCAGGCTGACAAGGGTGCGCGTCTCTATCCCCTCCATCAGCGCCGCATCCGACGCCGTCTGGTGGTCGTACCCCAGAAGGTGCAGCACCCCGTGCAGGACGAGGTGGAAGGCGTGGTCCGCCATGGGAATTCCCGCCGTAGCCGCCTCTGCCGCCACGGTGTCGTAGGCAATCGCGATGTCGCCCAGCCCCTCGGGGAACTCCCCGTCGGGATCGGGCGGGGGATGGGGCGTGGCGCCCGGCGCATCGGGCGCGAGGTCGTGGGCGGGCCAGGACAGGACGTTGGTGGCCACCGGTTTGCCCCGGAACCGGGCGTTCAGGGTGGCGATTCGGGCATCGCCACAGGCTAGAAGCGCGATCTCGTAGCCCTGCGGCGCCAATCCCGCGGCGGCGAGCCCGGCCCGGGCCGCGCGCTCGGCCAGGGGGGCGAGGCCGAGCTCCTCCCACCGCGGATCCTCCAGCACGACCTCGACCAGATCAGGCGGGGCCATTGGCCTCGTAGGCCTCGATGATGCGGGCGACAAGCGGGTGGCGGACCACGTCGCGGCTGTCAAAGCGGGCGAACCCGATGCCCTGGACGCCGCGCAGGATCCGGTCCGCCTCGACCAGCCCCGACTTCACCCCCCGCGGCAGGTCGATCTGGGTCATGTCGCCGGTCACCGCCATGCGCGAGCCCTCGCCCAGGCGGGTCAGGAACATCTTCATCTGCATCTCGGTCGCGTTCTGCGCCTCGTCCAGCACGACGAAGGCGCCCGACAGCGTCCGCCCGCGCATGAAGGCGAGGGGGGCGATCTCGATCGACTTGTCCTCCAGCATCTTCTGTACCTGCTTGGGCGGCAGGAAGTCGTTCAGCGCGTCGTAGAGCGGCTGCATGTAGGGATCGACCTTCTCCTTCATGTCGCCGGGCAGAAACCCGAGCCGCTCGCCCGCCTCGACCGCCGGCCGCGACAGGACGATCCGGTCCACCCGCCCCTCGAGATACATCGACACGCCCGCGGCGACCGCCAGGTAGGTCTTGCCCGTCCCCGCAGGCCCGATGCCGAACACAAGCTCATGGGCAAAGAGCGCCCGCACATACTCCCGCTGCGCCGGGGTCCGCGGCTCCACGATCTTGCGCCGGGTGCGCAGTTCCACCGCGCCCCCCGCAAACATCTCGATCTGCCCCTCGGGCGTGGTCAGCCGCGGCCGCGGCGCCATGCGCAGCGCCCCGTCCACGTCGCCCTGCCCCACCGGCCGCCCCTGCTCGAGCTTCTGGTAAAGCGCCCTGAGCGCCTCCTCCGCCCGCGCCCGCGCCGGGGCGGGGCCGTGGAGGGCAAGCGTGTTGCCCTTCCTGAGCACGACGAGACCGAGTAGCTGCTCGATCCGCGTCAGGTTCTTGTCGCCCACCCCGAAGAGCTCGATCAGCAGGCGGTTATCGGGAAATTCGACCA
>JANNOT010000263.1:0-3013 GCA_031399375.1 Paraoceanicella sp. | reverse complement strand
TGAATGCCGCATGGCTGTCGAGCGGCACGCGGCCGAGCATGCCGGCGAACCAGAGCGTGCCCAGACCGATGGCCAAAGCCGCGCTGGCGGCGAGTGGTGGCGAGCGTTGCCACCACGGCCGAATTTCCTCGGACAGGTCGATCGTCGCGCCGGAATCCTCCGTCTGGGGTTACCCGAACCCAGGAGCGCCCATGTCCGCACGCCTTTCCCGCCCCGACTATGCCGCGATGTATGGCCCCACCACGGGCGACCGGCTGCGCCTCGCCGATACCGAGCTGATCATCGAGGTCGAGCGCGACCTCACCACGCATGGCGAGGAGGTGAAGTTCGGCGGCGGCAAGGTCATTCGCGACGGCATGGGCCAGTCCCAGGCGAGCCGGGCCGAGGGCGCCATGGACACGGTCATCACCAACGCGCTGATCGTGGACTGGACGGGGATCTACAAGGCCGATGTCGGCCTGCGCGACGGGCGGATCGCTGCCATCGGCAAGGCGGGGAACCCCGACACGCAATCGGGCGTGACCATCGTCATCGGCCCGGGGACCGAGATCATCGCGGGCGAGGGGCGCATCCTGACCGCGGGCGGGTTCGACGCCCATATCCACTTCATCTGCCCCCAGCAGATGGAGGATGCGCTGCATTCCGGCATCACCACCCTGCTCGGCGGCGGCACCGGTCCCGCCCATGGCACGCTCGCCACCACCTGCACGCCGGGGCCCTGGCATATCGGGCGCATGCTCCAGGCGCTCGACGCTGTCCCGATGAACATCGGCATCTCGGGCAAGGGCAACGCGAGCCGCCCCGCGGCTCTCGAGGAGATGGTGCGCGGCGGCGCCTGCGCGCTGAAGCTGCACGAGGACTGGGGCACCACCCCCGCCGCCATCGACTGCTGCCTGAAGGTCGCGGATGCCTTCGACGTCCAGGTGATGATCCACACCGACACGCTCAACGAATCGGGGTTCGTCGAGGAGACGGTGAAGGCCATCGCCGGCCGCACCATCCACGCCTTCCACACCGAGGGCGCGGGCGGCGGCCATGCCCCCGACATCATCAAGGTGGCGAGCCTGCCCAACGTCATCCCATCCTCGACCAACCCCACCCGCCCCTTCACGGTCAACACGGTGGACGAGCATCTCGACATGCTCATGGTCTGCCACCACCTATCGAAATCGATCCCCGAGGACGTGGCCTTCGCCGAAAGCCGCATCCGGCGCGAGACCATCGCGGCCGAGGACATCCTCCACGACCTCGGCGCGTTCTCGATCATCTCCTCGGACAGCCAGGCCATGGGCCGGATCGGCGAGGTGATCATCCGCACCTGGCAGACCGCCGACAAGATGCGCCGCCAGCGCGGGCGGCTGGACGGCGAGACCGGCCAGAACGACAACCTCCGCGTGCGCCGCTACATCGCCAAGTATACGATCAATCCCGCCATCGCCCACGGGATCAGCCGCCACATCGGCTCGGTCGAGGTCGGAAAGCGCGCCGATCTCGTGCTCTGGCACCCCGCCTTCTTTGGTGCCAAGCCCGACATGGTCCTGATGGGCGGCATGATCGTGGTGGCCCAGATGGGCGACCCCAACGCCTCGATCCCCACGCCCCAGCCGGTCTATACCCGCCCCATGTTCGGCACCATGGGCCGGGCGGTCGAGCACTCCGCCGTCCTCTTCACCTCCGCCGCCGCCGAGGCGGACGGGCTACGCGGGCGGCTGGGGTTGTCGAAGGCGTTGGTGGCAGTGGAGAACACGCGCGGGGGCATCGGCAAGGCGGCGATGAAGCTGAACGACGCAACCCCCCATATCGAGGTGGACCCCGAGACCTATGAGGTCCGCGCCGACGGCGAGCTCCTGACCTGCGAGCCGGCCGAGGTCCTGCCACTAGCGCAGCGGTACTTCCTGTTCTGACTCAACAGTTCTGTTGACTTTTGCCACCGAAGATCCTAGATGAACAGCGCCGAGCTGGAAAAGCTGCTCCGCCGCGCCGGGTGCACGTTCGAGACGCACCGCGGCGGCAGCGGGCACAAGACCGTGCGGCTCGGCGACCGCAAGACGCAGTTGCCGGTCCATGGGTCGAACAAGGAACTCGGGACGGGCCTGGTGAACAAGATCCTGAAGGATCTCGGGCTGAAGTGAGCACGACGGAGCCACCGATGATCACCTATCCCCTGATCCTCACGCCAGACGACAACGGCACGTTCCTCGTCACCTGCCCCGACCTGCCCGAGGTCACCAGCTTCGGCGAGACCGAGGCCGAGGCGCGCGCCCAGGGCCGCGCGGCGGTGGAGGAGGCCGTGGCGGCACGGCTCGACGACCTCTCGCCCATCCCCGCCCCGTCCGAGGGCGCCGCCCGTCTGTCGCTGCAGCTCGCGCTCAAGGTCCTGCTCTGGCGCGCCCTGACAGCACAGGGCATGACCCGCGCCGACCTCCAGGCCCGCCTCGGCTGGCACCGGCCCCAGGTGGACCGGCTCTTCGACCCCAACCACGCGACCCGCAACGACCAGTTCGACCAGGCGTTCGGGGCGCTGGGGGTGGCGCTGTCGGTGACCGCCCGCGCGGCCTAGGCGGCCTTCGCCACCGTGGCGCCGTGCCGGATCTCCGTCCCCAGTACCTTCAGGCAGTCACGCATGAACGCGGCGAGCGCCGTCCACCCCTTTGCCGACACCATGGTCCCGTCGATCAGCGACTCGGTGGGCGAGAGGTCCACGTAGATCCCGCCCGCCAGCCGCACTTCGGGCTCGCACGCGCCCAGGGCCGCCACGCGCTTGCCGGTCAGGACGCCGTCCACGGCGATCAGGATCTGCACGCCGTGGCAGATGGTGAAGATCGGCTTGCCCGCCTCGTGGAAATGCCGGACCAGCGCCTGCACGCGGGGATCGGTGCGGATGTATTCCGGGCCGCGGCCGCCTGCGCAGTAGACGGCGTCATAGGTCTCGGGCTTGACCTTCGAGAACGTCTTGTTGAGCGTGAAGTAGTGGCCCATCTTCTCGGTATAGGTCTGGTCGCCCTCGAAATCG
>JANNOT010000228.1:0-1882 GCA_031399375.1 Paraoceanicella sp. | reverse complement strand
CATCATGGCGGCGAACCGCTCGAAGAGGTAGAAGATGTCCTGAGGACCTGGGCTCGCCTCGGGGTGGTGCTGGACGGAGAACACCGGACGGTCGTCCACGGCGACGCCACAGTTCGATCCGTCGAACAGCGAGACATGGGTCTCGAACACGCCCGCAGGCAGGGTCTGGCTGTCGACGGTGAAGCCGTGATTCATCGAGGTGATCTCCACCTTGCCCGTGGCGAGCTCCTTGACCGGATGATTGGCGCCGTGGTGCCCGTGATTCATCTTGATGGTGCGCGCGCCCAGCGCCAGCGCCAGGAGCTGGTGCCCGAGGCAGATGCCGAAGATCGGCAGGTCGCTGCGGTCCAGCAGGTCGCGGATCACCGGCACGGCGTAGGCGCCGGTCGCCGCGGGATCGCCGGGGCCGTTCGACAGGAAGACGCCCTGGGGGTCCTGCGCGAGCACGTCCTCGGCCGTCGCGGTGGCGGGGAGGACGACGACGTCGCAGCCCGCGGACGCGAGGCAGCGCAGGATGTTGCGCTTTGCCCCGTAGTCGATCGCGACCACCCGCTTGCCGGGGCCCGCGCGCCGTACGTAGCCTTGCGGCCAGGCCCAGCGCATCTCGTCCCAGCGATAGCTCTGGGAGCAGGTGACGTCGCGCGCGAGGTCCATCCCCACGAGGCCCGGGAAGGCGCGGGCCTGCGCGAGGAGGTCGTCGAGGTCGAACTGGCCGTCCGGGGCGTGGCAGATCGCGGCGTGCGGGGCGCCCTGCAGTCGGATCGCGCGGGTCAGCCTGCGCGTGTCGATCCCGCCGACGCCGATGCGCCCGCGCCGCATCAGCCAGTCCGACAGATGGCCGGTGGCGCGCCAGCTCGAGGGCTCGGTCGGGTCCCATTTCACCACCATGCCCGCGGCCACCGGCTCGGCGGTCTCGTCGTCGTCGGGCGTGACGCCGACGTTGCCGATGTGGGGGAAGGTGAAGGTGACGACCTGGCCGGCGTAGGAGGGATCGGTCATGATCTCCTGGTAGCCGGTCATCGCGGTGTTGAAGCAGAGTTCGGCGACGGCGGATCCGGTTGCGCCGAAGCCGCGGCCGTAGAACACCCGTCCGTCGGCCAGCACGATGCAAGCGGTCGCCTTGAGCGCGCCGTCGGGAGCGGAGGCGAGCGCGCGGTCCGAAGGCGCGGCGCGGTCGGTCATGGGGAACTCCTTGGGAGGGCATGTGACCCTAGACCCGCGCGAAGGCGGGGTCAAGCAGGGGAGAATTTCGGTAAAGTCAATGGGATCAACAGCTTGCGCAGGAATGCGCCCCTTGTCCTCGGCGACGCGGGCGCCTATATAGCGCGCTTCCGCCGGGGCGACCGGCGCGGACTTGCGGGGGTGAGCGGATGTTGCGGGAGCGGTTTTCGACCGATCTGAAGGACGCCATCAAGGCGCGGGATGCGCAGCGGGTGTCGACGCTGCGGTTGATCACGGCGGCGATCAAGGATCGCGACATCGCGGCGCGGACGCAGGACACCGTGGAAGGCGTCTCGGACGCCGACATCCTTGCGATCCTCGCCCGGATGGTGAAGCAGCGCCAGGAGAGCGCGCGGGCCTACGAGGAGGGCGGGCGGCTCGATCTCGTCGAGCAGGAGCTGGGCGAAATCAAGATCATCCGGGAATACCTTCCCAGGCAGATGACGGAGGTGGAGGTGCGCCAGGCCATCGCCAAGGCGATCGCCGACACCGGCGCCGCGTCGATCCGGGACATGGGAAAGGTGATGTCGGAGCTCAAATCGCGCCACACCGGGCGGATGGATTTCGCCGCCGCGAGCGCCACGATCAAGGACGCGTTCCGTTAGCGCAGGGGCGATTTCGACCAGGTGCTTTCGGTGCGTCTTCGATATGATTTTCGTAT
>JANNOT010000212.1:0-16271 GCA_031399375.1 Paraoceanicella sp. | reverse complement strand
GAGAAGTTCTGGGCCTACCAGATCCCCGAGGACATCGCGGCAGAACGCGGCGTGCAGCTGACCGACGAGATCAAGGAGAAGATCCTCGGGCTCAACGCGGCACGTCTCTACAACATCGACGTCGGGGCGCAGAAGGCCCGGCTCTCGGCGGCGCCCGTCTCGATCGCGGCGGAGTGACGCCATGCCCGATCGCGCGGCAGAGGTCTGGGATCGGCTTGAGCGGGTCACGGATCCCGAGCTCGACGAGCCCATCACCGCGATGGGCTTTGTCGAGCAGGTGGCGATCGGGGCGGGGGGGGACGTGCGCGTCCTCTTCCGCCTGCCCACCTACTGGTGCAGCCCCAATTTCGCCTTCCTGATGGCCGAGGGGATCCGGTCCGAGGTGGGCGCGCTGCCCTGGGTCGCGCGGGTCACCGTCGCGCTTCAGGACCACATGTGCGCCGACGAGATGAACGCCGCCGTCAATGACGGGCGCAGCTTCGCCCATGCCTTCGCCCTGCGCGAGGATGGCGGCGATTTGTCCGAGGTCCGTGCGAAATTCGACGGCAAGGCGTTCCAGCGGCGGCAGGAGGCGGTGCTGCTCGGGCTGCGCGCGCTCGGCCACACCCCCGGGGACGTGGCGGCGATGACGCTGGGCGCGCTCGACCGGGTGGTGTTCGAGGATCCCGAGGTGCGCCGCCAGCAGGGGCGCTACCGGGCGATCCTGACCGCCCTCGGCCTGGCCCGCGCGCCGGACGATCCGGCCTTTCCCGACCTGACCGGGGCGCCGCTGACCGTCGAGGGCTATTCCCACCGCATGGGCGCGCTGCGCGCCGTGCGGATCAACATGGAGTTCGGCGGCGCGCTCTGCCGCGGGTTGAAGGCGACCCGCTACAAGGAGGTCGTGCAGATCGACGGCGAACCGACGCTGGTCGATTTCATCGAAGGCCGCGTGCCGCCCCGTCTTCACGCCGCAGGATGACGCAGGCGCCCGCGGTCCGGGGCGCCGGCGCACACGAACAACCCTGTCCGCAGAGACAGTGAGGGAGGATTTTTCATGCCGAAGATCATGCTGCACGGGAACGACGCACGCCAGGCGCTGGCCCGCGGGGTCAAGCGCCTTGCCGCCGCGGTGGAGCCGACGCTGGGGCCCAAGGGGATGAACGCGATGGTGGACCGCCCCATCGGCACCCCGCTGATCACCCGGGACGGCGTGTCCATCGCGTCCGAGATCGAACTGCCGGACCGGTTCGAGAACATGGGCGCCCAGGTGGTGCGCGAGGTGTCCATGCAGACCAACGACGTCGCGGGCGACGGGACCACCACCTCCATCGTGCTAGCCAATGGCATCGTGCAGGGCGGGGTCGAGGCGACGGCGCGCGGGGCGAAGGCGGTCGATCTCTGCCAGGGGATCGAGCAGGCGGTGACGGCCGTGCTGGGCGCGCTGAAGGCCACCGCGATCCCGGTCGCGGGCGATCTGCTCGACAGCGTTGCGCGCATCGCCGCGACCAACCGAAAGCTCGGCGTGCTGGTGGCCGATGCCTACCGCGCCGTGGGGGCAGAGGGGGTCATCACCACCGATTTCGCCGTGGGGATCGAGAGCCACGTGGAGGTGGTCGAGGGCATGAGCTTCGACCGCGGCTACATCTCGCACCACCTGGTGACCGATCAGGAGAACATGAAGGCCGAACTCAAGGTCCCCTACATCGTCATGACGGACCTGAAGCTGACCAGCCCCGCACAGCTCAAGGCCGCGCGCCAGATCGCCGAGGGCGACGGGCACCCGCTCCTGATCATCTGCGAGGATTGCGCGCCCGAGGTGCTGCAATCCCTGCTCGGCCCGGACGCGCCGGGCAAGTTCCTCGTCGTGCATCCGCCCGAGTTCGGCCACTGGCGCAAGTCGA
Organism: Paraoceanicella sp.; assembly: GCA_031399375.1. GTDB lineage: Bacteria > Pseudomonadota > Alphaproteobacteria > Rhodobacterales > Rhodobacteraceae > Paroceanicella. The sequence goes on along the minus strand of JANNOT010000212.1, from coordinate 14,388 downwards.
TGATGGAGGATCTGGCGATCCTGACCGGGGGCCGGGTGATCCAGCGCGATCTCGGCGGCAAGCTCGAGGCGATCACGCGCGAGGATCTGGGCTCGGCCGATGCGGTGCTCTCGACCGCGTCCGACACCACGATCATCCGCGGCCATGGCTATCCCGAACAGGTCGCCGCCCGCCGCGCCCAGGTGCAGCGGCAATACGATCGCGCGCCCCCCAACATCGAGCAGGACAAGCTGCGCGAGCGGCTGGCCAAGCTCTGCGGCGGGACGGCGGTGATCTACGCGGGCGGGGTGACGCCGGTGGAGCAGAAGCGCACGATCCAGCTGATCGAGGATTCGCTCTCTGCCGTGAAGGCCGCGATGGAGGAGGGGGTGGTCGTCGGCGGCGGCGTGGCGCTCGCCCGCGTCGCCTCGGCCCTCGATGCCCCGATTGCGGGCGCATCGGGCGACGTGCAGGCGGGCATGAAGCTGGTGCAGTCAGTGCTGTCGCGCCCGCTCGCCCGCATCGCGCTGAACGCGGGGCGCGATCCCAACGAGGTCGTGCGCACCGTCTCGGATCTCGGCCCGACCGAGGGGTTCAATGCAGAGACCGGGCAGTTCGGCGACCTGCTGGCCGCGGGCGTGATCGACCCGCTGCGGGTGACCTCGGCGGCGCTGCAGAACGCCGCCTCGGTCGCGACGCTGATCCTGACGACCGAGACGCTGATCGGGCATCTGGACGAGGACGAGGATCCGACCGCAGGTGCCGCACTGGGCGGTGGGGCGGAAAAGCTCGGGCGCAAGTGACGCATTGAGGGGGGTAGGACCATCATGAAGGCCGCACGGCTTTACGACTATGACGCCGCGATGGCGGTGGACCTGAAGCTCGAGGACGTGGCCCCGCCCACGATCACCCGGCCCGACCAGGTGATCGTGCGGGTCGGCGCCGCCGGGCTCTGCCGCACCGACCTGCATATCATCGAAGGCGTCTGGAAGGACATCGTCGATCCCAACCGTACCCTCCTGCCGCTGATCATGGGGCATGAGAACGCGGGCTGGGTCGAGGATGTGGGTTCGGGCGTCACCTCGGTGAAACCGGGCGACGCGGTGATCTGCCACCCGCACGAGACCTGCGGGATCTGCCTGAACTGCCGCTATGGCGAGGACATGCATTGCGAGCATTCCTCGTTCCCGGGCCTCGGGGCCGACGGGGGATTTGCGGAATACTTCATCACCAACGAGCGCGCGCTGATCAAGCTCAACACCGGGATCACCCCGCTCGAGGTGGCGCCCATGGCCGATGCGGGCATCACCGCCTACCGCGTGGCGAAAAAGGCCGCGAAGATCCTGCGCCCCGGTGCCTATTGCGTCCTGCTCGGCATCGGCGGGCTGGGGCATATCGCGCTGCAATGCCTGAAATCGATCTCGGGCGCGCGCATCATCGCCATCGACCAGAACCCCGCGGCCCAGGTGCTGGCCCGCGAGCTCGGCGCCGACTTCGTGCTCGACGGCGGGCCGGACGTGATCGATGAGGTGCGCGAGATCTCGCGCGGTGGCGCCCAAGTGGTGATCGACTTCGTGGGCGAGCTCGGCATCGAGAACATCTGCTGGAAGATGGTGCGCAAGGGCGGGCAGATGTTCGTGGTCGGCTATGGCGGCAAGGTCGAGGTGCCGACGGTCCACCTGGTGATCGAGGAGATCAACATCGGCGGCAGCCTGGTGGGCAACTACACCGAGCTGGTCGAGCTGATGGAACTGAACGCCGACGGCAAGGTGAAGATGCACTACACCGAATACAAGCTCGCGGACATCAACACCGCACTCGACGATTTCAAGAACCGCCGCTTCACCGGCCGCGGGGTGATCGTGCCCTGAGCCCGGTCACCCCTCGCTGACCAGGTAGGCCCGCAGCGCCGCACTCAGCCGCTCGGCCCGTTCGATATGGGCGGGGTCGGAGAGGATGAAGTCCGAGACCAGCGCCTCGATCAGCGCGAGGCCGGGGACGAAGCTTGACGACAGCACCGGGTGCAGCGCCGGGGCGAGCAGCAGGTCGTCGGCATAGCGCGCGAGCGGCGCTGCCACGGAATCGGTGATCACCGCGACCCGTGCCCGCCGGTCGCGGGCAAAGCGCACGAGGTGGAGGATGTCGCTCGCATAGCGCGGGAACGTGATGGCGATCAGCAGATCCTCGGGCCCGATGGCCAGAAGACGCCCGGCCGCAATCTCGGTGCCGCCGAACTGGACCGTGTTAATGACCCGGTCGCGGTAGGGCTGGAGCCCGAGGGCGAGCATCGCGGCAAGATGGGCCGACAGGCCGAACCCCATGGTGTAGACCTGCGCCGCCCCCTTGATGCGCCGGGACAGGGCGGCGAGCCGCGTGGCCGTGTCCCCGTCCGCGACGGCCGACAGGTGCCCGCGTGCCGCAGCGATGCTGTCGGCGGCGGCGCCCGCGGCCCCGTCGCGGCGAAACCCCTCGCGCAGCTTGGTCACCGGGTCGAAGATCCCCGCCAGCGTGTCGGCGAGCGTCGCGCGGAATTCGGCGAAGCTTGCCGCACCCACCTCGCGCGCGAAGCGGCTGATCGTGGGGGCGGAAACCTCGGCAGCCTCGGCGAGGTCGTCGATCCCGCGCGCGGCGGCGGCGATGGGGTTGCGCAGCACGTAATCGGCCAGTCGCGCCTGCTGGGGCGATCCGCCGGTCAGGACCGCCATCAGCCGCTGGCCGACGGCCGTCGCGGCGAACCGGCGCGCGGTATCGGCGGTCCAACTGCCCTCGGGCCCATGAAAGTCTGTTTTCATAGCTTGACTATATGAAAATTCATCCGCAAGGTGAAGGTCCCATCGTCGCACCCCTCAGCCACAGGACCCCGCCCCATGCTGCGCTCCCTCGCCCTTGCCTCGCTCGCGGTCCTCGCGCTCGCAGGCGCCTCGGCCGCCGAAGCCCTGAAACTGCGCATCGGTGTCGAAGGCAACTATCCCCCCTTCAGCCAGGTCAATGCCGATGGAACCCTGTCGGGCTTCGACATCGACGTCGCCAACGCCCTCTGCGCCAAGCTGTCGGCGGAATGCACGCTGGTCCAGCAGGAATGGGATGGCATGATCCCCGCCCTGAACGCGAAGAAATTCGACATCATCGTGGCCTCGATGACCATCACCGACAAGCGCCGCGAGGTGGTTGATTTTACCAACCCCTACTATGACGTGCCATCGCGCTGGGTCGCGAAGGACGGCGCCTTTGCCGACTGGACGCCCGCCGCACTCGCGGGCAAGACCATCATCGTCCTGCGCAACAGCCCGCGCGCCGAGTACGTCGCCGCCAACTATCCCGACAGCGAGGTTCTCGCGGTGGACAAGGAAACCAATGTCTACCTCGAGCTTGCCGCGGGTCGCGGCGACATCGCGTTCGGCTCCTCGGTCGTGTCGTCCGAGGCGTTCCTGAAGCAGCCCGAGGGCCAGGGCTTCGCCCAGGTCGGCGAGACGGTCGTGCTCGGCGGTGGCGGTGGCGGGGTCGGCATCGCCGTGCGAAAGACCGAGCCCGACCTGCGCGAGACGCTGAACGGCGCCCTGGCCGCGATCATGGCCGACGGGACGCACAAGGCACTGCAGGCGAAGTATTTCGATTTCGACATCACGCCCAAGAGCTGACCCCCACCCTGGCCCCGCGATGTTCCACGGCTATCTTCCCATGATCCTCGCGGGGCTCGGCGTGACGCTGGGTGTCTCGGCCACCTCGCTCGCCATCGCGAGCGTCTTCGGCCTCGCCGGCGCGATTGCAAAGCTGTCGGACAACGCGGTCCTGCGGGCGATCGCGAATGCCTACACGACCGTGATCCGGGCGCTGCCTGACCTCCTGCTCATGCTCATCGTGTTCTATGGCGGGCAGATCCTGATCAACCGGATCGCCGACGCCCGGGGATGGGGCTATATCGACATCGATCCGTTTCTCGCCGGGACCCTGACCCTGGGGTTCATCTTTGGCGCGTACCTGACCGAGACGTTCCGCGGCGCGATCCTCGCCGTGCCACGCGGGCAGATCGAGGCGGCCGAGGCCTGCGGGATGGCGCGGGGGACGGTCGTCGCCCGCATCCTCCTGCCCCAGATGATCCGCCACGCGATCCCGGGCTTCACCAACAACTGGCTGGTGATGTTGAAGGCGACGGCGCTCGTGTCCATCATCGGGCTGGACGACATGGTCCACCGGGCGGGTCTGGCGGCGGCCGCGACGCGCGAGCCGTTCACGTTCTATGCCGTCATCGGCGCGATCTACCTGGCCGTCACCACCGTCTCGATCATCGTGCTGCGCGGGGTCGAGGCGCGGTTTTCCCGCGGCGTGCGGCGGGCGGAGGCGGCATGATCGACCTCGGCATCGTGGAAGAGAACCTGCCCGCCTTCGCCGAGGGGCTGCGCATCACGCTGATCCTCCTCGTCATCTCCTGCGCGGCGGGCTTCGTGCTGTCGGTGCCGCTCGCCATGGCGCGCGCGTCCCGCAGGCCCTGGGTCTGGGGGCCGGTCTGGCTGTTCACCTACGTGATCCGGGGCACGCCGCTGCTCGTGCAGCTCTTCATCCTCTATTACGGGCTCGCCCAGTTCCCGTGGATCCGCGAGAGCGCGGCCTGGACGCTCCTGCGCTCGCCCTGGTTCTGCGCGTGGGCGGCGTTCACCCTCAACACCACGGCCTATACGACCGAGATCTTCGCCGGTGCGATCCGCGCGGCCCCGGCCGGCGAGATCGAGGCGGCGCGCGCGATGGGGATGGGCGAATGGGCGATGTTCTGGCGCATCTTCTGGCCCGGCGCCTGGCGCCGGGCCCTGCCGCAATACGGCAACGAGGTGGTGATGATGATGCATGCGACCGCCCTGGCGAGCACCGTGACGATCGTGGAGCTTCTGCGCGTCGCGCGCGACGTCTACACCAATTATCTGGTGGTCGCGGAATCCTTCGGCACCGTGGCGCTGTTCTACATGGCGCTCACGTTCCTGTTGACCCGCCTCTTCAAGGCGCTCGAGCGGCGCTATCTGCGCCATCTCGATCCGCGTGCCAGCCAGGGGGAGCCCCGCGTCGCATGACATCCCAGACCATCATCCTGCCCGGGCGCGGGTCCGGGACCACCCATGCGCTGGGTGTCCACCGGTTCGGCACGCCCGGTGCACGGCCCAAGGTCTATGTCCAGGGCGGGCTCCATGCCGACGAGGGGCCGGGGATGGCCACGGCCTGGGCACTGATCGATGCGCTCGCCGGGGTGCCGGTGCAGGGCGAGATCGTGGTGGTGCCCGCGGCCAACCCGCTCGGGCTCGGCCAGCGCGTGCTGGGGGGGCATGTCGGGCGCTTCGACCTCGGCGACGGGATGAACTTCAACCGCGGGTTCGCGAACCTTGCGCCCGCGGCCCTCGCGCGGCTGGACGGACGGCTCGGGGACGATCCCGTGGCCAACGTGGCGCTCGTGCGGGCGGCGCTTGCCGCGGCCCTGGCGGCGCTGACCCCGGCAACCCCGGCGGAGCGGCTGAAGCAGACGCTCATGGGCCTCGCCCAGGATGCCGACCTGGTGCTCGACCTGCATTGCGACGGCGAGGGGGTGGTACATCTTTATACCCTGCCGGGGCTTGCGGAGCCGCTTGCCCCGCTGACCGCCCGGCTCGGCGCCGCGGCGGTGCTGGTCGCGGACGAGTCGGGCCTGAACCCCTTTGACGAGGCGCTGAGCCGCCCCTTCGCCGACATCGCCCTGGCATGCCCGGGCTGCCCCGTGCCGCTCGCCTGCCTGGCTGCGACGGTCGAGTTGCGGGGTGAGGCCGACGTGGATGCGGCCCTCGCTGCCCGCGATGCGGCGGCAATCCTGGGATTTCTCGCCGATCGCGGCGTGCTCGGCGCGCCGTTGCCCGGCCCCGGCTGCGCCCCCGCTCCTGGCCCCGCCTGCGCCGCCACACCGCTCGCGGGGTCCGAGCCTCTGGTGGCGCCGATCCCCGGGCTCGTGCTCTACCGCGCGGCCCTCGGTGCCCGGGTCGCCGCGGGGGATGTGGTGGCCGAGATCCGCGATCCCGTGACGGGTGCCATTGCCGCCGTCACCGCCACGACATCGGGTGTGCTCTATGCCCGGGCCGTCACCCGCATCGCCGAGGCGGGATCGCGCCTGGGCAAGATCGCGGGGGCCACGGCGTTGCGCACCGGCCCGCTGCTCAGCCCGTGAAGGACGCGTCCATGGACAGCCCGCCCGCCGCCCTGACCGCCACGGGGATCCACAAGCGTTTCGGGCAGGCGCATGTGCTGCGCGGCCTGTCCCTCACCTGCCGGCAGGGGGACGTCATCTCGATGATCGGCGCCTCGGGGTCGGGCAAGAGCACGTTCCTGCGCTGCCTCAACCTGCTCGAGCGGCCGACCGAGGGGGCGATCGCCCTGGGGGACGAGCCGCTTCGCCTGACCCCCGACGGCAAGGGGGCGCTGAAGGCCGCCGATCCCGCGCAACTTCGCCGGTTCCGCGCCCGGGTCGCGATGGTGTTCCAGCAATTCAACCTCTGGTCGCACATGACCGCCCGCGAAAACGTGATGGAGGCGCAGGTCCAGGTCCTCGGCCGCCCGCGCGACGCGGCCCGGGACCGGGCCGAGGCGGTGCTGGCCAAGGTCGGCGTCGCCCACCGGGCGGGCGCCTATCCCGCGTTCCTGTCGGGGGGCGAGCAACAGCGCGTGGCGATCGCCCGCGCGCTCGCCATGGACCCCGAGATCTTGCTCTTTGACGAACCGACCTCGGCGCTCGACCCCGAGCTGGTCGGCGAGGTTCTCCGGGTCATGCGCGCCTTGGCCGAGGAAGGCCGCACCATGATCGTCGTGACGCATGAGATGGGGTTCGCCCGCGACGTGTCCAACCGCGTGGTCTTCCTCAACCAGGGCCTGATCGAGGAGGAGGGACCGGCGCGCGACACCCTTGCGGCCCCCCGGTCGGACCGGCTGCGGGCGTTTCTGGCGAATACGCGCGGGTGATCGCTGGGATTGTTTGGGGGGGTTGACGGAACCGGGTGCCCCCGGCAGGGTTTGGTCTACTGTCACACTGTACTATCCCCCGCGACCATCCCGAGGCTTGCCATGACCTTCGTGCTCGACCATGTCGTGCTCGCCGTCGCCGATCTGGTGCAGGCGGCTGCGGATTACCAGGCGCTGGGGTTCACGGTGACCGAGGGGGGCGAGCATCCCGGCGGCGTGAGCTACAACGCGCTGATCCCCTTTGCCGATGGCAGCTATGTCGAACTGATCGCGTTTCACCGCCCGGCGCCGGCCCATCGGTGGTGGCGGATCCTGGATGCGGCGGGTGAGGGGTTCGTGGATTACGCGGTGCTGCCCGCGGATATCGGGCCGGACATCGCGGCGGTGCGGTCCCGCGGGCTTGCCTACGGCGATCCCGAGACGGGCGGACGGACGCGTCCCGACGGGGTGGAGCTCGCCTGGTCCACCGCCTGGCCACCCGGGCCGGACCTGCCGTTCTTCTGCTTCGACCTGACCCCGCGATCCTACCGGGTGCCCGACTGCGACGCCCGCACCCATGCGAACGGGGTCACGGGGATCGCCGCCATCGACCTCGCGGCCCGCGACCCTGCCGCCACGGCCGCCCGCCTTCTGGCGCTGACGGGGGTCGAGGGGCCACCGCGGCTTGGCGACACCCGCCTGATCGTCCATGGCGGCGCGCTGGAGCCGCGCGGCGAGGGGCCCGTCGCCCTGCACCTGCGCGGCGCCAGCGTGGCGTTCGATCCCGCGCTCTGCCACGGCGCCGCCCTGCGCCCCGCCTGAGGGCGCGTCCGGCACCGATCGGGTGCCCGCATGACTGCAGGCCCGCCACGCACGGGCCCGGCCTAGAAAACTGAGGACGCGGGATCGCGGGCCGGAGGCATCAGGGGCGGTCCCGGGCGGCTCTGCGTCAGGCGCGCAGGCGGGCGGGGATCGGGGGCAGGGTGTCCGCGGGCAGCGGGCTGACATAGGGATGCGCTGCGAGCTTGCGGCGATGGGTCTCGCCTGCCCGCGCCCGCAGGACCTCGTCGGTCAGGAGATCGACGGCGAGACTCGCCATCGCCTTGGCCGCATGGATCATCCCCTTATGGGCGATCCCCGACTTGCCCTGGGCCGTCAGCTGCCAGGTGTGGAACGGCGTGCCGAAGGCGCAGGTGGTCACCCGGGCCTCGACGGTTGGCACCGCCCAGCTCACGTCGCCCACATCGGTGGACCCGTCGCCGCCGCGCCCGTGCCGGTCGAGCGGCACCACGAAATCGCCCAGCGTCATCCCCGCCACCGGCGCCATCCCGATCTTCTCGAACGTGGCGGCCATGTCGTCCGGCGTCAGCGTTGCCTGGATCGCGCGGGCGAAGGCGTGGTCGCCGTCGTCAAAGCGTGGGGCGCCAAGCCGGTCGAGTGCGGCCTGCATCGCCTCCTCCAGCGGGCGGTTGCCCAGGATGTTGGAGACGGCGCTGACCACCCGGGCCTCGACCCGCGTCTCGGTCATCAGGGCCGCGCCCTCGGCCACCTTACGGACCCGCTCGACGAGCGCCCGCAGGCCTGCGAGGTCGCGCGCCCGGATCAGCTGGCGCACCGTCGCGCGCGCCTGCACCACGTTGGGCGCAGGCCCGCCCGCGTCGAGATAAGCGTAGTGCACCCGCGCGTCGTCGGGCATGTGTTCGCGCAGGTAGTTCACGCCGATGTTCATCAGCTCGACCGCATCGAGCGCGCTGCGCCCCAGCTCCGGCGCCGCCGCCGCGTGGGCCGCGCGGCCGTGGAAGGTGAAGTCGATGCGGGTGTTGGCGAGCGCCTTCGGCTCGTTGACCGCGGTGTAGGAGGCCGGGTGCCAGGTGATCGCCGCGGCCACGTCATCGAAGGCCCCGGCGCGGACCATGAACGCCTTCGCCGCCCCGCCCTCCTCCGCCGGGCAGCCATAGTAGCGCACGCGTCCCGGCAGCCCCGTCTCGGCCAGCCAGTCCCGGACGGCGGCCGCCGCGAGGATCGCTGCGGCGCCGAGCAGGTTGTGCCCGCAGCCATGGCCGTGGCCGCCGGGTTCGACCGGCTCCGGCGCGGCGACCCCCGCTGCCTGGCTCAGCCCCGGCAGGGCATCGAATTCCCCCAGGATCGCGATGACCGGTCCGTCCGTGCCGGCCTCGCCCAGCACGGCGGTGGGGATGCCCGCCACCGCGTCGGTGATCCCGAACCCCTCGGCCACCAGGGCTGCGCGGTGCTCGGCGACCGAGCGGACCTCCTCGTACGCGATCTCGGGCATGCCCCAGACCCGGTCGGCGAGCGCCACGTAATCCTGCGCCCGCGTGTCCACGAGCGCCCAGATCCGCTCTGCATTGTCCATGATGGTGACCTCCCTGCCGCCAGCTTGACCCGGGCCGCAGGGCGGCGCAAGCAGGGGGCATGAGCTTCAGCCCCGACGAACTCACCCGCTACGCCCGCCACATCGTCCTGCGCGAGGTGGGGGGGCCCGGGCAGGCGCGGCTCAAGGCCGCCTCGGTGCTCGTGGTGGGGGCGGGGGGGCTCGGCGCGCCTGCGCTGCTCTATCTTGCCGCCGCGGGGGTGGGGCGGATCGGGGTGGTGGATGACGACACGGTCAGCCTGTCGAACCTCCAGCGCCAGGTGATCCACCGGACCGGGGATGTGGGGCGCCTGAAGGTGCACAGCGCGGGCGACGCCCTCGGCGCCCTCAACCCCCATGTCCGGGTGGACCGCCACCCGCACCGTCTGACGGGCGCGACGGCGGGGATGATCGCGGACTACGACCTGATCCTGGATGGCTCGGACACCTTCGCCACCCGCGCCCTGGTCAACGCGACCTGCGTGGCCCAGGCGCGGCCCCTGATCGCCGCGGCGCTGACCCAGTGGGAGGGGCAGCTCTCGCTCTACGCCCCCCATCTCGGCGCGCCCTGCTATGCCTGCGTGTTCCCCAACGCCCCCGCCCCCGGCCTCGTACCCACCTGTGCCGAGGCGGGCGTACTCGGCGCGCTCGCGGGCGTGATGGGCGCCATGATGGCAGGCGAGGCGCTCAAGCACCTGACCGGCGCGGGCGAAACCCTGCGCGGCACGCTCCTGATCTGGGACGGCCTGACCGCCGAAGCCCGGCGGTTCGGGATTGCGCGGGCGCCGGGCTGTGCCGTCTGCGGATCAGATCATTGACGGCAGCACCTGGTCGGGCGGGCGGTGGCCGTCGGCGAAGGTCTTGATGTTGATGATGACCTTCTCGCCCATCTCGATCCGCCCCTCCAGCGTCGCGGAGCCCATGTGGGGCAACAGGAGCACGTTGGGCAGGCCGAGAAGCCGAGGGTTGACGGCGGGCTCGCGCTCGAAGACGTCGAGGCCCGCGCCCGCAAGCTCGCCCGCGCGCAGCATCCGGGTCAGCGCATTCTCGTCGATCACCTCGCCGCGCGAGGTGTTCACGACATAGGCGGTCGGCTTCATCAGCTTCAGGCGCCGCGCGTTCAGCAGGTGAAACGTGCCGGGCGTGTGGGGACAGTTCACCGACAGGATATCGACCCGGGCCAGCATCTGGTCGAGGCTTTCCCAGTACGTGGCCTCCAGCCCCGCTTCCGTGCCGGGATGCAGGCGGCGGCGGTTGTGGTAGTGGATCTGCAGGCCGAAGGCCCGCGCCCGGCGGGCGACGGCCTGGCCGATCCGGCCCATCCCGAGGATGCCGAGCCGCTTGCCCCCGATCCGGCTGCCGGTCAGCGCCATTGGGGCCCAGCCTGCCCAGTCGCCCGACTGCATCAGGCTCGCCCCCTCCTTCAACCGCCGGGGCACGGCGAGGATCAGCGCCATGGTCATGTCGGCGGTATCCTCGGCCAGCACGCCGGGGGTGTTGGTGACCAGGATGTTGCGGCTGAGCGCGGTCGCCACGTCGATATGGTCGAACCCCGCGCCATAGCTGGCGATCAGCCGCAGCCCGGCCCCGGCCTGGCCGAGCAGCCCCTGGTCGAGCCGGTCGGTGACGGTGGGGACCAGCACCTCGGCGCGGCCGAGGGCGGCGGCGAGCGCGTCGCGGGTCATCGGCGCATCGGTGTCGTTCAGCTCGACGTCGAAAAGCTCGCGCATCCGCGTCTCGACCGGCTCGGGCAGGCGGCGGGTCACGACGACCTTCGGTCGATGGACGGGCATGGGACGTCACCTCGGTTCGGGTCTCCGGATCCCGACAGGGATGCGCGGGTCCGCAAACAGTGCTAGACTCGCCCGTGCGGCAGATAAACCAAAAAACGCCGCCAGCGGGTCGGGCCCCCGGGCTGCGGGGCGCGCGCGGGGCAGGCGGGATTGCGGATGGCAGGGGCCAGAATGGCGGCCGGGATTTGGGGTGCGGCGGCGCTTGCCGTCATGGTGGCCACGGGCGTGACCGCACAGACGGCCGCGCCACGCGGGACCATCCCGCTGGTCCCCGTGTCCGAGGGGCCGGTGACCAAGCGGCCGCTGCCCCGGTATGTCAGTCTCAAGACCCAGGCGAATGCCCGGCGGGGACCGGGGCTAGACCACAGGGTGGACTGGATTTTCCTGCACCGCCGCATGCCGCTGCAGGTGGTGGCGGAGTTCGAGAACTGGCGCCGGGTCGTCGATGCCGACGGAACCGGGGGCTGGGTCCATTACTCCCTGCTTCGCGGCGACCGCACCGTGGTGGTGCGCAGCCCCGAGACGACCCTGCGCGCCGAGCCGTCCGAAAGCGCGCCCGTCCGCGCCTTGGCGCGCCAGGGGGTCATCGCGGAGCTCGGGCCCTGCCAGCCGCTCTGGTGCGAGGTCGAGGTAGACGGCTTCGCCGGCTGGGTGCCCAAGGCCGATGTCTGGGGGGTGGAGGCGGGCGAGCTGCGCGAATAGCCCAGCCGTCAGGTCCGGCGCAGCCGGATCACCACGTCGATCTTGGCAACTTCGGTCCCCGCGGGCGCATCGGGCAACCGCTCGAACCGGACCGCGTCCGCGGGGGCATCGGTCAGGCGCTGCTCGTCCTCCCAATAGAAATGCGGGTGGTCGTCGACGCGCGTGTCGAAATAGGACCGGGCGCCGTGCACCATCACCTCGGTCAGCAGGCCCGCATCGGTGAATGCCTTGAGCGTGTTGTAGACGGTGGCGAGCGACACGGGCTCTCCGCTGCGCTCGGCGGCGGCATGGAGCGCCTCGGCCGTCACGTGGCGATCGCGCCCGTCGCCCACCAAAAGCCCCGCGAGCAGGCGGCGCTGGCGCGTCGGGCGCAGCGAGCCGCGGGCGAGCCACACGTCCACCCGCCCCGCGCCGGTCGCCATCCTGTCGCCTGCGGCCGTGCGTACCATCCTGGGCCGATCCCGCTCCACGCCGTGTGACCCCTGCGCCCCGCGCATGGCCAACGCCACCCTGTAAACTAGCGTCTCCCGGTCCCGGCGCAAGACCCAACCCGCTTGCACCCCCGCGCAACGGGGTGTTAGGGAAACGGGGCGCGCACACAGCGCCACGAAAAACACGCGGTGCGCGAGGGGAGAGGGATGGACCGTCCGAGCAGCTTTGACCGTGACGCCCTTCTGCGTTGTGCGCGGGGCGAGCTCTTCGGACCCGGCAATGCCCAGCTTCCCGACCCTCCGATGCTGATGATGGATCGCGTTACGCGCATCACCGCCGATGGCGGCCTGCACGACAGGGGCGAGGTTGTCGCGGAATTCGACGTCACCCCCGATCTCTGGTTCTTCAAGTGCCATTTCATCGGGGACCCGGTGATGCCGGGCTGCCTCGGGCTCGACGCGCTCTGGCAGCTGACCGGCTTCTTCCTCGGCTGGCTCGGCATGCCTGGCCGGGGCCGTGCGCTCGGCGTGGGCGAGGTCAAATTCTCGGGCATGGTCACGCCGCAGCACCGGCTGATCCGCTATACCGTCAACCTCAAGCGCGTGATCGACAGAAAACTGAAACTCGGGATCGCCGATGGGGTGATGGATGTGGATGGAGAGGTTATCTACACCACCACCGACATGCGGGTCGGGCTGTTCCAGGACGGGGTCGCAAGCCCGGGCTGAACCGGGGACCTGAGAAGGGGTACACCATGCGCCGCGTCGTCATCACCGGCCTCGGAATCGTGTCGTCCATCGGCAATTCGGCCGAGGCCGTGCTGGCATCGCTGCGGGACGGCCGCTCGGGCATCAGCTTTGCCCCCGATTATGCCGAGCGCGGCTTTCGCAGCCGGGTCCATGGCAAGCCCGACATCGACATTGCCGCCCATGTGGACAAGCGCGCCCTGCGCTTCATGGGCGATGGCGCCGCCTACAACTACATCGCCATGGAGCAGGCCATCGCCGATGCGGGGCTGGAGCCCGGCGAGGTCAGCCACGAGCGCACGGGCCTTGTGATGGGATCAGGCGGGCCGTCCACCAAGAACCTGTTCGAGGCGCACCAGATCGTGCTGAAGAACAACAGCCCCAAGCGGATGGGGCCGTTCATGGTCACGCGCGGCATGTCCTCGACCAATTCCGCCTGCCTTGCGACGCCGTTCCGGATCAAGGGGGTGAACTATTCCATCACCTCCGCCTGCTCCACATCCGCCCATTGCATCGGCAACGGGGTCGAGCAGATCCAGCTCGGCAAGCAGGACGTGGTTTTCGCGGGCGGGGGCGAGGAGCTCGACTGGACGCTCTCCTGCCTCTTCGACGCCATGGGTGCCATGAGCTCGAAGTTCAACGACACGCCCACACTCGCCAGCCGGGCCAATGATGCGGACCGCGACGGGTTCGTGATCGCGGGCGGCGGTGGGGTCGTGGTGCTGGAGGAACTCGGCCACGCCACGGCGCGGGGGGCGAAGATCTATGCCGAGGTCACGGGCTACGGCGCCACGTCGGACGGGCATGACATGGTGGCCCCGTCGGGCGAGGGGGCGGCGCGCTGCATGAAGCTTGCGGTCGCCACCATCGGCAACCGCACGGTCGGCTACATCAACGCCCACGGCACCTCGACCCCGGCAGGCGACGTGACCGAGATGAAGGCGATCCGCGAGGTGTTCGGCACGGGCACGACGCCCCCGGTGTCGTCCACCAAGTCGCTGACCGGCCACAGCCTGGGTGCCACCGGGGTGCAGGAGACGATCTACAGCCTCCTGATGCTCAACCACGACTTCATCGCAGCCTCGGCCAACGTGATGACGCTCGACCCCGCGCTCTCGCCCGCCGAGGTCGTGACCACGCGCATCGACAATGCCGGCCTCGACACCGTGCTCACCAACAGCTTCGGCTTTGGCGGAACCAATGCCACCCTGGCGCTGAGCCGGTTTCACGAATAGGGGCACGCGATGGGCGATCTGATGACGGGCAAGCGCGGCCTCGTGATGGGGGTTGCGAACGACCATTCGATCGCCTGGGGCATTGCCCGCGTCCTGCATGGCGCGGGGGCAGAGCTGGCGTTCACCTACCAGGGCGAGGCGTTCGGCAAGCGCGTGGCGCCGCTGGCGGCGAGCCTGGGCGCGGAGCT
>JANNOT010000208.1:0-33364 GCA_031399375.1 Paraoceanicella sp. | reverse complement strand
CCCCGCATGATCGAGGAGGCGCAGGCGGTGCGCGCCGGGCGCCCGGTGCTCGTCACCGACTGCCGGAACCTCGTGGGCATCGACGCCGTGGTCGCGCATCTGGAGCGTGAGGTCCTGTTCCGCGCGTGACCCCGCAGCTCGACCTCGCCTTTGCCCGCCATCCCCGGGTGGGCACCCATCTCGCCCGGCGCCGCGCCGCCTATCCCTATTGCCTGACGACGCCGTTCCGGCTCGACGCCGCGCCCGCGGACCTGGTCACCGTCATCGTGCAGTCGGCCAGCGGCGCGATCCTGGGCGCCGACCGGCTGCACCAGCGCATCGCCGTCGGGTCGGGGGCGTCGGGGCAGGTGACGACCCAGGCCGCGCTCGCCGTGCACCGCATGGCCGGGGAGGACTGCGCCGAGGAGCGGGTGGAGATCGCTGTGGAGGACGGGGGGTACGCCGAATACCTGCCCGCGCCGCGCATCCTGTTCCCCGGGGCGGCCCTGGTCCAGCGGATCGACCTGACCGTCGCACCGGACGGCTGCCTGATCCTGGCGGACGGGTTCGCCTGCCACGATCCGGACGGGGGCGATAGGCCGTTCCGCCGGTATGCCGGGGCATTGACCGTGGCCCGCCCGGGGGGCGAAGTGCTGGCCACCGACGCCTTCGACCTCGACGGGCCGCCCGGGGCGCTGGGCTTCACCGCCCACGGGATGCTGGTGGTGGCCTGCCCGCCGGAGCGGGGTTTCGCCGCGCTGGCGGCGGCGGTGGAGGGTGCGGCGGCAGGGTGCTTTGCCGCAGCCTCGCCCCTTCCCTCGGACGCCGGGGTGGCGCTGCGGCTCGCGGCCCGCGACGGGGCGGTGCTGCACCGGGCCACGCGGGCCGCCTGGGCCGCGGCGCGGTTGCACCTGACGGGGGCCGCCCCGGGACCCCGGCGCGGGCTTGTCTAGCCGGGGCCTGCCCCCGATAGTCGGCGCGCGAGCAGAGAGGTTTCCCATGCGCATCACCCAAGCCGACATCACCGGCATCGTCGGCATCCTGCC
Source organism: Paraoceanicella sp. (assembly GCA_031399375.1). Classification (GTDB taxonomy): domain Bacteria; phylum Pseudomonadota; class Alphaproteobacteria; order Rhodobacterales; family Rhodobacteraceae; genus Paroceanicella. The sequence goes on along the minus strand of JANNOT010000208.1, from coordinate 32,339 downwards.
CGCCCCCGCCACGCCCGATGCGGGCCACTGGTCCTGCACCGCCTCGGTGGACCTCGCCGAAACCGAGGCGATGGTCCGCCGTACGGTGGACGCGGGCATCACGATCCTGATGACCGGCGGCAGCTTCGGCGAGGGGCCGAGCCTGACAGAGGCCGAGCATGTGGACCTGACCGCCTGCGTCGCGGGCACGCTCGCGGGGCGCGGGATGCTCTTCGCCGGGGCCACCACGATGAACACCCGCGACACCATCGCCCGGGGGCGGCGGCTCGTCGATGCGGGGGCGGACGGGCTCTTCCTCGGGCGGCCCGCGTGGATGTCCCTGCCGCAGGAGGGGATCCTGCGGTTCTACCGCGACGTGGCCGAGGCGCTGCCCGACACGCCCATCGTGGTCTACGACAACCAGTTTGCGTTCAAGGCGCGGATCGAGACGGCGACCTACGAGGCCCTGTCCCGCATCCCCCAGATCGTCGCGACCAAGCATATCGGCGGCCCGACCCTGCCCGCGGACCTCGCGGCCGCGGGGGACCGGATGCGGGTCCTGCCGCTCGACGCGCAATGGGCCGCCATCGCGCGGCACCACCCGGCGGCCGCGGCCTGCTGGACCGGCAACGCGGCCGACGGGCCCGAGCCGCTGGTGGCGCTCGCCACGGCGATCCGGGCGGGCGATTTCGACCGGGCCGACGCGATCTGCGCCCGCATGGCCTGGGCCCAGGCGCCGATGTTCCCGGGCGGCAAGCTGGAGAATTTCGTCGACTACAACATCCCCATCGCCCATGGGCGGCTCCAGGGTTCGGGCCTCGTGCGGTCCGGCCCGCCGCGCCCGCCCTATGTCGATGCCCCCGAGGGGCATTGGGAGGGCGGGCGCGAGACCGGGCGGCGCTGGGCAACCCTGCGGGCCGAGTTTGCCCCGGCTTGACATCGCGCGGCACCGCGCCGCTAGGTGGTTTAGGGTTGAAATTTCGGGATGGGGGCAGGGGTGGAGCCGTTCCGCGACAGGCTGGTCTGGGACGGCGGCACGGGCGAGATCCGCGACCGCCACATCCGCTACCTGCTGATCCGGCCCGACACCCTGATGGGCCTGTTCGCGCGGCTCGACCCGCCCGCCCGGGACGCCGCGCTGCGCGCGCTCGCCGCCTCGACCACCGCCCAGGGGCGGCTCTCGGCGCAGAGCTACGGCGACCCCTCGCGGCTGCTTGCGGTGATCGAGGCGACGGCGCCCGACCTCGGCTGGGGGATCTGGCGCTTCCTGGCCGCGGACGAGGCGGTGCACCTCACCGTTGCCAACAGCCCCTTTGCCGCGGGGCACGGTCCGGCCGACGCGCCGGTCTGCCATGCCATCGCGGGCATGCTCGGGGCGGTGGCGGGGCTCGTGCTCGACGGGCCGGTCACGGCGCGCGAGACGGCCTGTGCCGCCACCGGCGCCCCCGCCTGCCGCTTTGTCGCGCGCCGCGCGGAGGAGAGAGAGACATCCCATGCCGATACGTGATGGCGCTGCCGGGGGCCTGCGCCCGCTGATGCAGGACCTCGACACCGAGAACATCGCCGACCTCGCCACCCGCGCCGCGGCCCTGACGGATGTCATCACCCTCTGGTACGGCGAGGGCGACGTGGTGACGCCGCCCTATATCCGCGATGCCGCCAAAGCCGCCCTCGACCGGGGCGACACGTTCTACGTGCCGGACATGCGCGGGACCCGCGGGCTGATCGAGGCGCTCAGCGCCTACCAGACCCGCCTTCACGGCCGGTCCATCGGGCTCGACCGGTCCACCATCACCCCGGGGGGGATGCAGGCGCTGCACCTCGCCTTCGCCATGATCCTGGAGCCGGGGACGAACGCCGTCTATCTCGAGCCGCAATGGCCCAATATCCGCCGGGCGATCTACATGGCCGGGGCCGAGCCCCGCGCCGTGGCGCTGCGCGAGGGGGCGGAGGGGTGGTCGCTCGATCTCGACGCGGTCTTCGCCGCCTGCGACGCGCGCACCCGGGCGATCGTCTGGTCGTCCCCCTCCAACCCCGGCGGCTGGACGATGAGCGAGGGCGAGATCGACGCGCTGATCGCCTTTTCCCGCCGCACCGGCATCTGGATCGTCGCGGACGAGGTCTACAACCGCCTGAGCTTCACCGGCGAGACGGCGCCCTCGGCGCTTTCCCGGGCCGAGCCCGAGGACCGCGTCCTGACCATCAACAGCTTTTCCAAGGGCTGGGGGATGACCGGCTGGCGGTTGGGCTGGCTGAGCCACCCCGCCTCGGTCTCGCCCATCCTCTCCGCCATCACCCAGTACGTGAACAGCGGTACCGCGGCCTTTGTCCAGGCGGGCGCCGCCGCGGCGCTGGTGGAGGGCGAGCCCACGGTGGCGGCCATGCGCGACCGCTGCCGGTCCGGGGTGGACGCCGTCTGGGACGCGCTCGGTGGGCTCAACTCGCTGACGCTGGGGCCGAAGCCGCTGGGCGGCATGTACGCCTTCTTCAAGGTCGAGGGGGTCGAGGACAGCCGCGAGACCTGTCGGCGCCTCCTCGAGAATGCCCGCGTCGGCCTCGCCCCCGGGTTCCTCTTCGGCACCTCGGCCCGCGCCTGGATCCGCATGTGCGTCTGCCGCGACACCGCCCAGGTGGAGGAAGCCTGCCGCCGGATCGCCGGGGCCCTCGCCTGACCGCAACGCCGCGCCCTCGGGCCCGGATGTGTCGCGCTGCCCTCGCCACCCTCGCGCTCGCCGAGCTGCTGCGCGTGGGCGTCTACCCCGCCAACCCGCGCTGGCGGGCCGACCCGCGCCGCCGCATGCGGAGCCGGCCGGTTCAGGGCACCAAGACCATCGAGTGTGCACCACGGGTGACCGGCACGGAATGCTCGGTCTTGACCAGGGTCAGGCGGGCGGGGTCGAGCGGGTCTCGCCCAATGCGCCAGAAATCGACCGAGCCGCCGCGCCGACGATCGTCGAAATGGTCGTAGGTGACGACGGCGATGTAGCGGCCCGAGGCGTCGAACGCCGCGGCTTCGGGCAGGATGCCGTCATAGGGATAGTCCCCCACCCGCGACAGCGCGCCCGTGGCCGGGTCCAGCCGAACCAGGCTGATCGAGGAAAAGAACGTCTGGCGCGCGTCGTCATAGGGCAGATAGCTGCGTTCGAGATTGGTCGTCACAACCATGGTTCCGTCGGGGCTGAGGGCCAGTCCCTCGGGGCTGACCCCCACCTCGGCCCGCGACACCAGGGCATGGCGATCGGCGCCATCCGCGGCCAGTCGCACGCTGACGACGCTGCCGCGCGGCGCCTCGTTCCAGGTGCCCTGCACGTCGGGACCCCAGTAGAGCGCGTTGGCGATGGCGTGGCGCCCGTCGGGGGTGAAGCGCACGACATAGGGCGCCTTTTCGATCCGCACCGGGGCGCCCCACGCCGTCAGCCCGCCATCGGATCCGACCCGCACGAAGGAGAGCTCGGCTGCCGTTTCGTTGAGCAGGGCGAGCACGGGCGCGCTGGGATGGAACTCGGCATGGATCAGCTGGTCGCCGGTGCGCCAGCCCGGGATGGCCGGCAGCACAGGAGTGCCGAGCCGTCCGTTGGCAAAGGGGTAGAGCGCCAGCGGTGTGGCGGTTCCGGCACCCTCGGGGTGCAGTCCGACAGCCACCCAGCGCCCCGTCGCGTCGAAGGCGACCGCGTTCGGACGCTCCAGCCCCTCCACGACCTGCACGATGCGGGGCGCGGCCAGGTCCGTCAGGTCCACCACCGTCAGCAGGTTGCCATGGCGCAGGTCGGCGAAGGTGTGCGCACCGTCGCCCTCAGGCCGCGGGCCCCAGGTCTCGACCACGATGGCGAAGCGGCCATCGGGGCTGACATCGACGGAAACCGGGGGCCCGGCTACCGAATTCGTCACCGGCACCTCGGCCGCGGTCATGTCCCGCACGTCGCCCCCAAGCGCGATGACCGAGAGCGCGTCCGCGCCCTCCCGCGGACCGAGAAGGCCGTTGACATAGGCCGAGGCGAGCATGTCCGCATCCGACACGGACACGAGCGCTCGGCCCGCGAAATCGAGCGGGGCGGCGGCATCGCGGGCTGCGGCTGCGCTGGCGAGCAGGCAGAGGGTCACGGCGGTCACACGGCATGTTGCAGTCGGCATCGCGATGCTCCTATGGTGAGTTGGTGCGCTCAGGATAGCCATCGTGATCGACTGGGCAAGTGAAGTGACTTCGCTTTTCATAACTTTATTGTGAGGGTCCCATGGACGAGGCCGAGACTGGTCTGGCGGGCTACCGCGCCCGCCTCGTGCGTGAGAAGCGGGCGGCGATCCTCGACGCGGCGGTGACGCTGTTCGTCAATCAGGGGTATGCGCGCACCACGCTCGAACAGGCAGCGCGGCAGGCGGGCGTGTCCACGGGGACCCTTTTCAAGCATTTTCCGACCAAGGCCGCTCTCTTCGGCGGGATCATGGCGCGGATCTGGGATGGCGAGCATGCGGCGGCAGCGCTTCCCGCGCCGGGCGATCCCCGCACGGGACTGGCCATCATCGGCACGGACTACGCCCGCCTGCTGCGCGCGCCCCATGTCGTGGGGCTCTTTCGCGTCATCCTCGCCGAGGCGCCGCGGTTCCCCGAGCTGGGGCAGGAGCTCTATGCCCGCGGAAAGAAGCCGTACTTAGATCGGCTGGAGGCCTATCTGGCCGCCGAGACCGCGGCGGGGCGGGTCGCGATCGCTGATCCCGCACTGGCGGCGCGCCAGTTGCTGGGCATGATCAACGACGTCATCTTCTGGCCGCGGTTGCTGATCGTCGATCTGATGATCGACGACGCTGAGGTGGCGCGGGTGGTTGCGGAGGCGGTCGATACCTTTGCCGCGCGCTACGTCACGGGCTGAACCGCCGCGGCGAACCCGCCGCGCAGCACGGTAATGTCGTTGGCGTACACGGTGACCCCCCAGCCCTCGGCGCGCCGACGGTCCGACGCGGCGCGGTCCAGGGTGAAGAGGCCCGACGCGATGCCCGCGGCGGCGCAGGCCTCGCGCACCCGGGTCAGTGCGGCCTCGACCCGCGCGGCGGCGTCGGGCCCGCGGCCGATGGTGAGCGCGAGATCGCCGGTGCCCACGAAGATGAGGTCCAGCCCCGGCACGCCCGTGATCTCGGCCGCGCGCCCTGCGGCCGCCTCGCTCTCGATCATCACCCCCACGGTCACGGCGCGGTCGGCCCAGGCCAGATAGGTCCCGATATCGCCGAGCGGGCGCATGCCCCCGCCCGACCGCCCGCCGCGGGGCGGATAATGGCAGGCAGCGACGATAGCCGCCGCCTCGGCCGCCGTCTCGACCAGGGGGACCAGGATCCCCTCGGCCCCTGCGTCCAGCGCCCGGCCGATGGCTGCGATGCTTGCATCCTCGGTCCGCACCAGGCTCGGCGCGCCGCGCGGGGCGCTCCCGATCGCGCTCTCCATCCCCGCGCGGTCAAAGAGCCCGTGCTGGAGGTCGATGACCACCGCCTCTGCGCCCGCGTCCCAGGCGGCCTCCACCACCGGCACGGACCCCAGGGCGCACCAGACGAGGGCCAGGTGCCGGCCCTCCGCCAGCCGCGCCTTCAGGGTCGCCGTCTCGAACCGTCCTGGCATGTCGTCCTCCCTCAATCGTCGAGCGCAAGCGGACCGACGCTCGGCCACGCCTCGCCCGGTCCCGGATTTCCCGGCGCCGATGCCCCGCCCATCTGCCGCACGATCCCCCAGACCGCGTTCAGCGCCGTCTGCACGGCCCCCTCGGCCCAGGCGGGCGTCCAGCTGACGTCGTCGCCCGCCAGATAGAGCCCCCGTTCCGCCGGCGGCAGGTCGCCCTGCAGGAAATGCCGGTACATCCGGTGGGTATACCGATAATGGCCGGGCAACGCCCCCTTGAAGGCGCCGAGGAAATTCGGGTCCGCCTCCCAGCTTACCGTGATCGGGTCCCCCACGATATGCGCGGCGATGTCGAGCCCGGGATAGATCTTGGCCAGTGCAGAGAGCGCCAGCTCCACCCGCCGGTCGGGCGAGAGCGGCAGCACCTTCAGCGCGTCCGACATCCAGGCATAGGAGAGGCAGATGACCCCCGGCTTGTCCGGTCCGTTGTCGAAGAGATAGGTCCCCCGCGTGTGCCGGTCGGTCAGGGTCATCGACATCCGGTGTTCGCCCGTGACGGGGTCGATGTCGCGCCAGAACGGCCTGTCCACCATGACGAAGGTCTTGGAGGATTGCATGTACCGCGTCCGGTCCAGTGCCATCCACATCTTGTGGCTGAAGAGGCTCTCCTCGGTGTCGATGGCCGTGGTCAGGAGCCAGCTCTGGCAGGTGGCAAGCACGGCGTCGAACTCCTCGACCCGCCCCCAGCGGTCGGTCACGGCGATCCGCCCGTCGGGGACCCGCGACAGCCGCGCGGCGCCCGGCCGGGTCGCCCCGCCGTTGAGCAGGCGCAGGCTGGTGCCCGCGGGCCAGTGGGCGCAGGCGGGGGTCAGGCGCCAGAGGCCCTGGGGCACCTGCTCCACGCCGCCCACCACCAGGTCCTGGTCGTCGTCGAGGCCGGTCACGTTGACCCGCAGGATCTCCAGCATCGAATTGGGGAAGTCGCTGTCCCAGCCGCCCGTGCCGAAGCCGACCTGCCCGAACACCTCGCGGTGGCGGAACGACAGCGCGCGGAACGCGGTCGAGGAGGTCACGAAGTCGTAGAAGGTCCGCTCGTCCCAGGTCCGCACCAGCGGGTCCCAGAGCGCCTTGATCCGGGCCGCATCGCGCGCCCGGATCGCGGCCTTCAGCGCGGTGAAGCCCGCCCCCTCCTCCAGCGCCGCGGCATAGGCCGCGGCGACCTCGTGAAAGAGCGGCGGCAGATCGGCGAGGCTGCGGGCATAATGCCGCTCGCCCTCCAGCTCGATCACGGTCGAGCCCGCGGCGGGGGTCAGGGGGTTGGGAAACGGCCGGGTCTGAAGCCCGAGCAGGTCCACGTAGTGAAAGAACGCGGTGCCCGATCGGGGAAACCGCATGCCCCCCAGTTCGGCGATCACGCCGTCCGCCCCCTCGAACGCGCGCGACCGCAGGCGCCCGCCGATCTCGCCCGCCTCGAACACCACGGGGTGGAGGCCGAGCTTCATCAGCTCCACCCCCGCCACAAGCCCCGCGATCCCCGCGCCGATGATCGCGATGCGGGTGCCGTGGCGGTCGCCCGGGACCTGGCCGAGCCCTGCGGGGTGCGCCAGCCAGTCATCATGGGCGAACGGGAAATCGGGGCCGAACATGGTCGCCCGCCCGCCTGCGCCCCCCTCGGCCGTCGCCCCGTCCGCCACACCCGCCTCCGCCCGTCCCCGCCCGTCCCGCCCGCTGGCGAGGCTGTTCTATCGCCCGCACCGGCGAGGGGCCAGAGCCGGCCGCTTGATCCGCACGGGGTGATCGCGCAAGCTGCCGCCCAACCAATGGCATGGGGAGGATGCGATGGCCTGGGGCGATCTCGACGGCGTGCTCACGCAGGCCGTGGCGTCGGGCGACGTGCCCTTTGCCGTCGGGATGGTGGGATCGTCCGCGGGCACGCTCTGGTCCGGTGCCGCGGGCGACCGCTGCCCGGGGGCGCCGGCGACCCTCGACACCGTGTTCCGCGTCTTTTCGATGACCAAGGCCGTGGGCAGCTTCTGCGCCATGCTCCTGATCGACCGCGGCAGGCTGACCCTCGAGACCCCGGTGGTCGAGGTCCTGCCCGAGTTCGCCGGAATCATGGTCCTCGACGGGTTCGACGGCGATGCCCCCCGCCTGCGCGCGCCGCGCACCACGGCCACGCTGCGCCATCTCGCCACCCATACCTCGGGCTTTGCCTACGAGTTCTGGAACGCGGACATCGCGCGGTGGAAGGCGGCGGTGGACCATCCGACCGTCGTGTCGGGGCAGCTCCGGTCGCTGCATTACCCGCTCGCGTTCGACCCCGGAACGGCCTGGGACTATGGCCTGGGCATCGACTGGCTCGGCCGGATGGTCGAGGCGGCGGACGGGCGGCCCATCGACGCGTTCTGCCGGGACGAGATTTTCGGCCCGCTCGCCATGGCCGATACCGCGTTCGAGCTCGAGCCGCACCTCGCGCCGCGCAGCGCCGATCTGTCGGCGCGTACGGAAAACGGCGGGTTCGCTCCCTTCGCGCTCGCACCACCCGCCCGGCCCGAGTTCTACGGCATGGGCCACGCGCTCTATTCCACCGCCCCCGACTACCTGCGCTTCCTGCGCATGATCCTGAACGGCGGTGCGCTCGACGGGGTGCGGCTGATCGGGGCGGACACGCTTGCGGCGCTGCTCGGCAACCAGATCGGCGCGCTGCGCATCGGGCGGCTGCCCACCGTGGCGCCCGCGCTGTCGGCCGATATCGACCTTTTCCCCGGGACGCCGAAGACCCATTCGCTCGCGTTCATGCGGGTGGAGGCGGACGTGCCGGGGATGCGGGCGGCGGGGTCGCAGGGCTGGGCGGGGGTGTGCAACACCCATTACTGGATCGATCCCGCGCGCGACCGGGCGGGGATCCTGATGACCCAGTCGCTGCCCTTCGTCGAGCCGCGGTTTCTTGCGACCTATGGCGCGTTCGAGCGGGCGGTCTATGCGGCCTGAGCGGGACCGCGACGCGCGCGCCGCTACCCAGGCGGCCCGCCCGGTGCTAAGGGAAAGGATTGCCGAAGGAGACGCGATGCCCGGACCGAAGGTTGCCCTCTTTGTCACCTGCCTGGTGGACATGTTCCGTCCCTCGGTCGGCTTTGCCACGGTCAAGCTGCTGGAGGATGCGGGTTGCACCGTCGTCGTGCCCCCCGCGCAGACCTGCTGCGGCCAGCCCGCCTGGAACTCCGGCGACCGGGAAACGGCCAAGGCCATCGCCCGGGACGTGATCGCGGCGTTCGAGGGGTATGATTACATCGTGGTCCCATCGGGCTCCTGCGGCGGGACGATGGCACAGGACTACGCGGCCATGTTCGACGCAGGCGATCCCTGGGCCGGACGGGCGGCGGCGATGGGGGCCAAGACCCACGAGATCGTGAGCTTCCTGACCGATGTCCTGGGCGTGACGGCGGTGCCGGTCGCGCTGACGGCCAGGGCGACCTATCACGACAGCTGCTCGGGCCTGCGGGCGCTGGGGATCAAGCGCCAGCCGCGTGCGCTTCTGGCCACCGTCGCGGGGCTGAGCCTGACCGAGATGGTCGAGGCCGAGGTCTGCTGCGGCTTCGGCGGCACGTTCTGCGTGAAGTATCCGGAGGTCTCGACCGTCATGGCCACCGACAAGGTCCGTAATGCCTGCGACACGGGTGCCGACCTGCTGCTGGCGGGCGATCTCGGCTGCCTGATGAACATGGCCGGAAAGGCCCGGCGCGAGGGGCGGACCATCGCGGTCCGCCATGTCGTCGAGGTGCTGGCCGGCATGACCGACACGCCTGCGATCGCGGAGGGACGCCCATGACCATCCACCAGAACCCGACTACCCCTGCGTTCCAGGACAACACCCGCGTGGCGCTGAAGAACGCGAACCTCCAGACCGCGATGCGCACGGCCCGGGTCGGCTTCACCGAGAAACGGCTGAAGGCGATCGGCAAGGTGCCCGAATTCGACGACCTGCGCGCCGCGGCCAAGGCGCTGAAGGATCACACGCTGGGCAACCTCGACCTCTACCTGATGGCCTACGAGGCGAAGGTGATCGCCGCAGGCGGCCATGTCCACTGGGCCGAGACGGCCGAGGATGCCCGCGCCATCGTCCTCGACATCTGCCGCAAGGCAGGTGCGCGCACGGTGAACAAGGGCAAGACGATGATCTCCGAGGAATGCGCGATCAACGACCATCTCAGCGCGAACGGGATCACTCCGGTCGAGACCGATCTGGGCGAATACATCATCCAGCTCCGCGGCGAGATCCCCAGCCACATCATCGCCCCCGCCGTGCACGTCACCGTGCCCGAGGTGGCCGACGCGTTCCGCAAGGCCCATACTCACCTGCCCCTCGACCGCGACCTGTCGGACAACGCGACGCTGCAGCTCGAGGCGCGCCGCGTGCTGCGGCAGAAGTATTTCGAGGCCGAGGTGGGGATCACCGGCGCCAACATGCTGATCGCCGAGACCGGGCAGAGCGTGATCGTGACCAACGAGGGCAACGGCGACCTGAGCCAGTCCCTGCCCCGGGTCCATATCGTGATGGCGAGCCTGGAAAAGCTCGTGCCGACGCTCGACGACGCCTCGACGGTGCTGCGGGTGCTCGCGCGGTCGGCCACGGGGCAGGAGATGAGCGTCTACACCACCTTCTCCTCCGGCCCGCGCCGGGCGGCGGACCCCGACGGGCCGCAGGAATACCATGTCGTCCTGCTCGACAATGGCCGCACCAACATGGTCGCGACCGAGTTCCAGGACATGCTTCGCTGCATCCGCTGCGGCGCCTGCATGAACCATTGCCCGGTCTACCAGGCCGTGGGCGGGCACGCCTATGGCTGGGTCTATCCCGGGCCCATGGGGGCGGTCCTGACGCCGAGCCTGATCGGGGTGGAGAAGGGGGGCCAGCTTCCCAACGCCTCCACCTTCTGCGGGCGGTGCGAGAGCGTGTGCCCGATGCAGATCCCGCTGCCCAAGATGATGCGCCACTGGCGCGAGAAGGAATTCGAGAAGAACCTCACCCCCCGGGCCACGCGCTATGGCCTCGGCCTTTGGGCCTTCGCCGCGCGGCGGCCGCGGCTCTACCGGGCGGCGACCGGGCTCGCCATGGCGGCGTTGCGGCTGCTGGCGGGCAGGCGTGGGCGGCTGGCGGCCCTGCCGCTGGCGGGGGGCTGGACGGGGACGCGGGACTTCCCGGCGCCCCAGGGGCCGACCTTCATGCAGCAATGGGCGGCGCGGCGGTGAGTGCGCGCGACCGGATCCTGGCCCGGCTTGCGACAGCCCTGGGGCCCGAGGGGCCGCGGGCGACGGCCGTCGCGGGCTGGCGCCCGGCCCGCCCGGTGCCCGCCATGGCCCGGCTGGATGGAGCGGCACGTATCGACCAGTTCGTTGCCAAGGCCGTGGCGGTCGATTGTACGATCACCCGGCTGGGCGGACTGGCGGAGCTGCCCGGGGCGCTCGGCCACGAGCTGCGCCAGCGCAACCTGCCGGCCGCAATCCGCACGGGGACAGAGCCCATCTTCGCCGGCCTCGACTGGGGCACGGTCGATCGCAGCGTGGGCATGGGCCGGGTGGAGGAGCCTGCGAGCCTATCGCGTGCGGCCTTTGGCCTGGCCGAGACCGGGACGCTCGCCCTTGCCTCCGGCCCCGAGAACCCGGTCACCCTGACCTTTCTGGGCGAGACGCATTTCGTGGTGCTCGCCGAGGCCGACGTGGTCGGAGGGTTCGAGGAGATGTGGGCCGGGTTCCGCGCCCGCGGCATGGACCCGCGCACGCTCAACCTCGTGACCGGCCCGTCGCGCTCGGCCGATATCGGCCAGAAGCTCCAGCTCGGCGCCCACGGACCGGTGGCGGTGCATGTGTTCCTGCTTGCCGGGTCGCTCGCGGAAGTCTGAAACCTTTCCTTGCGACATGGTGCGATAGACTGGTCGTCGGGTCCTGTCCGACACGGGGTCGCGGGCCCGGGAGGTGTGCGCCATGCCGCAAAGGCCCGACCGTCCGAAGATCGCGATCGTCCTGTCGGGCGGGGGCGCGCGCGGGGCCTACCAGGTCGGCGTGCTCAAGGCACTGGCCGAAGCCGTGGGCAACCGCCCCATCCCGTTCCGCATCGTCACCGGCATTTCGGTCGGCGCGATCAATACCCTGGCACTGGCGTGCCGTGCCCATGACTTCGCCTCTGCGGTCCAGACGCTGGAGCGGCTCTGGCGGGGGCTGCACTGCCGGGGGGTGTTTCGCACCGACATGCGCGCGATCGCAGCACGGCTCAGCCACTGGGCGGGGCACCTGGCGCTTGGGCGCTTCGGGCTGCGGCCGCCGCAATCGCTGCTCGACAATTCGCCGCTGCGCGATCTGCTGACGCGCGAGCTCGATGCCCGGGCGATGCGGGCGATGCTGGGGCGCGGGCTGCTCGACGCGGTCGCCATCACCGCCTCGTCCTACCGCACCGGCCAGGCGGTCACGTTCTTCCAGTGCCGCGGCAAGCAAGACACCTGGGCCCGCTCGCGGCGCGAGGGGCGGCCCTGCGTGCTCGGGGTCGATCACGTCCTCGCCTCGACCGCGCTGCCCTTCGTCTTTCCCGCCCAGCGGATCGACGGGGCCTATTACGGCGACGGTGCGCTGCGCCAGACCTCGCCGCTCAGCCCGGCGATCCATCTAGGGGCAGAGAAGCTCTTCGTGATTGCCGGGCGCGACGGCCATATCGACGCCGAGGCGGGGCCGGGCACCGTGCCCGAATACCCCTCGACCGGGCTGATCGCGGGGCAGTTGCTCGACATCGTGTTCAACGACCAGCTCGAGACGGATATCGAACGGCTGACCCGCATCAACGGCACGCTCGCCCGGCTTGGCCCCGCGCAGCTTGACCGGTCGGCGCTGCGCCCCATCGACCTGCTGGCGGTCCAGCCGAGCGAGGACATCCGCGACCTCACCGCCCGGCACCTGCGCGACATGCCCTGGACGGTGAAGGCGGTGGTCAAGGGGCTGGGGGGCTGGAAGCCGCCCTTCGTCCTGCCAAGCTACCTGATGTTCGAGCCGGGCTATATCGGCGCGCTGATCGACCTCGGCGCCGCGGATGGCCGCGCCCGGATCGACGAGATCCGCGGGTTTCTCGATCTCGATACCCGGCGGGACGCGGCCGCCTGACGCCGCATGTGCCGCCCCGGTGCGTGGTCGGCAACCGGCCGCAGCCCGGCGCGGGGTGCGGGGCCTGACCGCGACCCGCGATGCCTGGTCCCGTCTCTGGCCCATCGGCCGCGGCAGGGGGACGTCCGTGGCGCAGGGTCACGCCGGACGGCCGCACCGCAAGCGCGCCTCCCCCGCGCCCATTGGCGGCATCGTTCAGGCCGCGCGCAGGGTCCAGACCTCCACCGGGTGCTGGCGGCCGCGCATCGGGTCGGTGATGAGCCAGGTGTAGCGTCCATCCTCGGTCGGCTGGCCTGCGGCGTCGAGTGCTGCGCGGCTCGCCACGATCCGGGCGCCGAAGGTCTTGGCGACCTCGTGCAGCCGGGCGGCAACGTTGACGGTGTCGCCGGTGACCGTCAGGTGCGCCCGTGCGGCGCCGCCGACATTGGCCACCGCGACGGGGCCGTGATGCACGCTGACCCGAAGCTCCGGCCCGCCGCCCGAGGGCGCGCCCAGCAGCCCCTCGGCAAAGCCGAGCGCCGCGGCGGCAGCCGAAGGCGGACCGCCCGGCGTCGGCGGACCGACAGCGGAGGCGCCGACAGCGGGCGGGCCCGACAGGCCGAAGGCGACGAGCGCCCCGTCGCCCAGGATCTCCACCACCATGCCCCCGTCGGCCGCGGCCCCGCGTGCGATCCGGTCATGGACGGCGGCGAGGAACCGCGCCGCGGCCTCGGGCGCGCGGTCCTCGGCCCAGCCGGTGTAGTTCGCGATGTCCACGAAGACGATGCTCGCATCCGTCCGCCGCGCGGTCCAGGGGGCCACGCCCGTCTCGCCCGCGGGGACCGAGGCAGGTCCTCCGCCCGGTGCAGGGACCCCCGCAAGCGCCTGCGCCGCGAGCGGGGAGACATAGTGGATCAGGTTCGCCCAATCCTCGGCGATGCGGGCCCCGCGCCGCCGTTCGTCGGAGATGCCGAGCGCCCAGGTCGCCGTCGAGGCGAGCATGGCCGAGCCGAGCACCGTGACCGCGTCCACCCAGAGCCGCCCGTAGACGAACGCCCCCTGGATCGCGACCCCCGCGAGGATCCACACCCCCAGCGTCTTCAGGAGCGCCACGGGCACGAGCCGGGCGCAGGCCGCGTGGCGCGCCGCGACCGTCAGGATAAGCGCGAGGCCGAGCGTGGCGAGCGCCGCGGGCAGGCCGCGGGTGATCAGCGTCCCGTCCACGAGGTTGCCCGTCAGGGTCGCCAGGACCTCGACCCCAGAGACGTCCGGGGCGAACGGGGTGGCGAACTGGTCGCCCAGGCTTTCGGCCGATGCGCCGACAAAGACCGCGCGGCCCGCGAATCGCTCCGCTGGCACGGTGCCCGCCAGCACGTCGGTCAGGCGCACCGTGTCCATCGTGCCGGGCGGTCCGTAATGGTTCAGGACCACCCGCTGGGCCGCGTCGGTGGGAATGGGCCGGTCGCCCAGATCGACCCGGTATCCCGACCAAAGCGCCATCTCGCCGGGTGCGAGGCCGAGCGCAAGCCGGGCCGCAACCAGCGGCATCGCGGGCAGAGCCGCGTTTCCGCCGAGCGGCAGGGCGAGCGGCACCTGCCGCGCGACCCGGTCCGATGCCCGGTCGATGTTGACATGGCCGAGCCAGGCGCCGCCGATCAGGCCGCGGGCGGGATAGAGCAGCTCGGTCTCCGCGTCCGGCGGGCCGTCCGACCCCTCGCGCGCCACGACGCGGAAGAGACTGCGCTCGCGCGCGGCGAGAAGCTCGGGCGCCAGGGGCGCTGCGTCCGGGGTCCCGCCTGGCGGAGGCGGCCCGCCTGCGGCCCGGGCCGCGGCGAGGATCGTGCGCCCCCCCCGGCCGAGTGCGGCGGCGAGTGCCGGGTCCGCCGCGGTCTGGTCCACGAGCAGCAGGTCGATGGCGATGGCCGAGGGTCCCGCGGCCGAGATCCGCTCGACCGCCGTGGCGAGCGCTGCACGCATGGGCCCCATCATCCCGATCTCGCGCACCGCCGCCTCGTCGATCGCGACTATCACGACGCCGTCGGGCGGGGCGATCGGCCCGCGCAGGCGAAACCGCAGGTCGAGCAGCGCCTGTTCCACCCGTTCGGTCACGGGGTCGATCCCGACCGTCCGCCAGAGGCTGAGGAGCACGCTGGCGAGCAGCAGCATCGGCACGAGCGGCAGGCCGATGCGCGCCGCGGCGCGGGCCGCACTCATCGCCAGCCGAACCCGAGCGCGCCGCCGGTTGCGGCCCGGCGGGGGGCGCCCCAGCGCACCACGGGGCCATCGGGGGCGGCCGCGGTCAGGGTCACGCCCTCGCCCGCCACCAGGGTGACGCTGCGCGCGGGGCCCTGGACGGCCACGACCCCCTGGCGCACGAAGACCGCCGCCCCGCTGGGGTCCGAGAACTCCACGAGCCATTCGGTGGAGCGGGCCGAGGCAATGGCGAGCGGCGTGCGCACCTGGAACGCGTCCCAGGTCGGGCGGGGGGCCACGATGCCGATGATCCCCTCGATCAGGTCGAGAATGACGTTGCGCCCGGTGCCGAGCAGGCTGTCCAGCGCGACCTCGCTGCCATAGCCCACGGTCAGCACGATCCCGTCGTCGCACCCGATCTCGGCCCGCGCGCCGGGGCCCGTCGCGATCCGCTCGGCCCCCGGGGGAAGCGGTCCCGGGCCGAGGGGTTGCCAACCGCCCGCCACCTGGACCTGGACGGGCACGCCCTCGACCAGCGTCACGGCGCAGTCGCGCGCCACGGCACCCCCCGCCATTCCGGCGAGGAGCACCGCCACGGCACCCGCGGTTCTCATGCCACCCCGTGGTGCGGCGCACGCGCGCAGCACCGTCCAATGGCGGCGACGTGGCGGTGATCGGTGCCGCAGCATCCGCCCATCACGACAAGCCCGGGCAGCAGGCGGCTGAGGGCCGCGTAATCCTCGCCCAGGGCGTCCGGGTCGCCGGAATCAAGGGTCGTCATCGCCTCGAGCTCCGCATGGCTGCGGCAGGAGGCGTTGGCGCGCAGGCCGCGCAGCCGGGTCAGCCAGGCTCCGCCCCGCTCGATCTCGGCGCGGAAATGGCTGGGATGGGCGCAGTTGACCATGAAATAGGCCGCCGCACCCGCCGTCGCCCGATCGACCGCGGTGATGGCCTCGCCCAGCGGCTGTCCCGTGGGCAGGCACCCGTCCGTCTCCACCGTGAACGAGATCACGACGGGCAGCCCCGCCCGGACCCCCGCCCGCACGATCCCCACCGCCTCCGGCACGGTGGTGATGGTGTAGGCGGTGATCTGGTCCACACCGCCCTCGGCGAGGATGGCGGTCTGAAAGCTGTGGTACTCCGCCGCCACCTCGGCCGTCATCACCCGGTCGGGCGCATAGCCGTCGCCCCGGGGTCCGACCACCCCGCTGACGACCACAGGCAGCTGCGACCGCCAGGTCCGGGCACAGTCCTGGGTGAAGTCGACCGCGCGGCGGTTCAGTGCGGCAAGCTCCGGCAGGGTGCACCCCAGTGCCGCGGCCCAGTCGGGGCTCGCGCGCCAGGTATTGGTCTCGAACACCATCCCGAAGCCCCATTCGGCCGCGATCGCGGCATGGCGGTCGTAGTATCCCGACAGATAGGCCTCGCCCGCATCGTCGCGGTGCAGATGGGTGGCAGAAAAGGCGGGCAGGCTCCGCCCCTCGTGGTAGATCAGCGTGGTTTCCAGGCCGCTATCGGTCAGGAATCGTTCGCCGCCGAGCTGGGGCAGCCGGTCGGCATGGCGCATCATCGGGGTCATGGTCGTCATCCTGTCCTGCCGGTGCGCACCGCCCGACGGATGTCGGTGGGCAGCAATCCGATATCGTTGAGCATCCGGGCGTCCATCGTTTCGAGCAGAAGCCGGTCCCGGTGCTGGCGCCGGATCCGGGCGATTGCGGCGGCAAACCCCGTCAGGGTGCGCCGCACCGCGCCGAATGTGGTCAGCCCGCGGGCGGAATGTGCATGCGGGTGTGTCATGGTCGCAGTCCCTTTCGCTTGGTGCGATGGGACCGGGTGTAGCGGCGGTCTGTTTCCCGCTGACGTCGCGCGGGTTGCGGGATGGTAAATCTTCGTATCGCATGGCCCGTCCCGGTTTCATTTTCCCACCAGTTCGGGGACCCGCGCGAGGGGCAGGCGGATCGTCACCGTGGTGCCCCGCCCGGGGGTCGAGCCGATCTCGATCCGCCCGCCCAGCCCCTGCACGACACCGTAGACGACCGAGAGGCCGAGCCCGGTGCCCTGGCCCACGGGCTTGGTCGTGAAGAACGGCTCGTAGGCGCGGGCCATCGTGGCGCGGTCCATCCCGGTCCCGGTATCGGACACCGTCAGCCGCGCCTCGCCCCGGTCGCGCCGGGTGCGAATGCGGATGCGCCCGCCCTCCGGCATCGCCTGGGCCGCGTTCATCATCAGGTTCGCGACGATCTGGTGGATCTGGGTGTCCGTGGCGGCCACCGGCAGCGATTGGGCCCGCGGCTCGAAGCTCAGCGCGACCGCGGCGTCCACCAGCGGGCGACAGAGCTCGATCGCGCCGCCCACGCTGTCGGCCAGGTCGATGACCGAGGTCGGCTCGCCCTGGGCGCGGCTGAACGCCATGATCTGCTCGACCAGATGGCGCCCCCGGCGGCACGCCCCCAGCACACGCTCCATCGCCGGGCGGGCCGGGCCGTCCTGGGGCTGATGGGCCAGCCCCACCTCGGTCGCGGCACTGATGATGGCGAGCACATTGCTGAAATCATGGGCGATCCCGCCAGCCAGCGTTCCGATGGCGCTGAGCCGCTCGGCGCGGCGCAGCTCCTCCTCCAGCGCGCGGCGGGCGGTCACGTCGGCCGTCACCAGCACCCGGCCCCCCCCGGGCATCGCGCGGCCGCGCAGCTCGATGCTGCGCCCGTCGCGCAGGGTGAGCATCGCGTCCTGGGCGGTCGCGATGTCGGGGATCTCGTGGGCGCGGGCTGCGTGCCAGAGCGGCGCCTCGGCCGCCGCGGAGGCCAGGGCGTCGCCGAGCGCCTGGCCCCGGGCCAGCCGCGGGCGCGCATGGTCGGGCAGGTTGAGCGCGAATTGCGGGTTGAAGAACCCCAGCCGCCCGGCCTGGTCGAGGATGGCGAGCCCGTCGGGCATCGTCTCGGCCGCCGCGGCGAATTGCCGGTCCACCTCGGCCCGCTCCGCCTCGGCCGCGCGCATGCGCTCGAACGCGGCGGAAATCGTGGTGGCGAGCCGCCCCAGCTCGTCATGGGCGTGGGTGCGGGCGACCCGGATGCGCCCGCCCCGCGCCCCCTGCGCCTCGACATCCGTGGTCAGGCGCACCAGCGGGCCGGTGATCAGCAGGTAGTAGAGCGCGGTCAGCACGATGGCGAGGATCGCAGTCTTGACCAGCCCGAGCCCGAGCAGCCAGGCCGACCGCGCAAGCAGGTCGTCGGCCAGCACGCGGGTGTCGAGCTCGACGGTCAGCGCGCCCACCGGCGCCTCCTCCAGCCCGCCGCCCTGGGGTCCTGGCGGGGCGGTCAGCAGGCGGCGGTAGACCAGCCGCTCGCCGAAGAGCGCGTCCGTGACACCGCGCAGCGGCAGCACCGGGCGGGGGGTGGAGCCTGCGGCGAGCACGACGCCGAGATGGTCGGTCAGCTCCACCCGGGCGACCGAGCCGAGCTTCAGGAGCGATGCGCGCACCGTCTGCGCCAGCGTGTCGTCATAGGTATAGGCGGCGCGGGCCGCGGCGGGCTCGACGAGCTCGACGACCCCCTCGGCGATCGCCGCGATCCGGTCCCGCTCGCCCCGCACGTCCTGCAGGACCTGGAGGCCGCCGAGCAGGGTCCCCACCGTCAGCGTGGCGACAAGGGTCAGGCGGACCTGCCGCCGCCCCAGCCGGTCCCGCCGCCATGTGGGGCGCAGCGGGGGCGGCGCGTCGCCCGGTCGCCCCTGGGCGCCCCCGGTCGCGGTATCGCCGGCGTCCCGGGCGGCGACGCTCATGGACAGAAGATGTAGCCTGCGCCGCGTACGGTCTTGATCGTCGTGGGATTGGCGGGGTCCACCTCGATCTTCTTGCGCAGGCGGGCGATGCGGATGTCGATCGACCGGTCGAAGGGTTCCCAGTCGTTGTCATGGGCGAGCTCCAGGAGCTGTTCGCGCGACAGGACCCGGTTGGGGCGGCGCAGGAACACGGTCAGGAGGTCGTATTCCATGCTGGTCAGCGGCACGTCGGTCCCGTCCGCCTCGGTCAGGCGCCGGGCGTTGAGGTCGAGCATGGCGCGGCCCACCCGGACCACGCCGTCGCACTCCTCCTCGCCGGTCACCTGATCGGGGTGGCGTTCGGTGCGGCGCAGCACGGTGCGGATGCGGGCCAGCAGCTCGCGGAACTCGAAGGGTTTCACGACATAATCGTCGGCCCCCATTTCCAGCCCCACGATCCGGTCCACGGGGTCGCCCATGGCGGTCACCATGATGACCGGCAGCTCGCCCGCCTGACGCAGCCCGCGCAGGATCGAGAGCCCGTCCTCGCCCGGCAGCCGCAGGTCGAGGAGGACGAGGTCCACCCCCCCCTCGGCCAGGACGGCGCGCAGTTCCGCCCCGTTCGCCGCCGGGCTGACGGTGTAGCCCTGCAGGGCGAGGTACTCCGCGACCGACCGGCGCAGGTCCTCCTCGTCCTCGACCACGGCCAGGTGTTGGCGCGCGGGTTCCATGATTGCTCCTCCCCTCGATGGCTGCCTGCCATAGCGCGCCGCGGTAACAGCGATGCGTCCGCCGACCCGCGGCCGTGTTTCAGTCGTCTCGCGCAGGTTTCAGCGCGATGTCCGTCCAGTCCGCCGTGGCGGGGGTCAGGACCCCGACCGTCTCCAGCACCCGCACGACGTCGCCCCGGCCGCGCAGGATGGCAAGGCCGCGGTCGATCGCCGCCACCACCGCCGCCGCATCGGGCCGCGCGCGCGAGACGGCGAAGTGCCGCGAGGCGCCCATCGACAACTTCACCCCCGGGATCGGCCGCATCCTGATGCCCGCGCCGAGATCAACATACCCCAGATCCTCGGCCCGGCCGAAGGCCTGAAGCGTGATGTCGGCATGGCCCCGCGCGATCATGCCCGCGATCAGCCCGTTCTCCTGCACATCGATCAGGCCGCGCAGCCCCAGCGCCTCGAGCGCGCGCCAGTCCTCGACCCAGCCCCGCGGTGCGGCGGCGACGAGCGTGCGCACGCCCGCGGCATCGCGCACGGCCAGCACGTCGGTCCGCGTCGCGGCGGTGAACAGGCCGACCTGCCATTCGCCCCGCCGGATCACCGGGGCGGAGGCGAGAAGATCGCCGGCATGGGTGGCAAGCTCGCTCGACCAGATCGTCTGGCCCGGGATGTCGATGCGCCCCGCCACCGCCTCGGCCAGCGCGCGGTTGTAGTTGTGGACATAGACAAAGGTGAGCGGGATCGCCGTCCCCCCCGCCTCCAGCGCGTGGCAGAGGATGAGCAGCTCGCCCTGCACCCGGGACGGGCGGTCCGGGCGGGTATAGCGATAGCCCTCGATGGTCGGGCACCTGCCATCGACGAACTGCGCCGCGATGGCGGCGAATTCCTCCGGATGCGCCTCGAGCCCGAAGCGCAGCGGCTCCGCGGCCGGGGTCGGGGTGGCGAGGCACGCGGCGACCGCAAGGGTCGCCCGCGCGGCCCCCGCCAGATGCCGAGCCAGCCAAGCCCGACCCCCCATGTCGTCGCCCCCCGCATCCCGCGACCCGGCGACAGAGTGACGCGGGGCGGGCGGAAGATCAACCCGTGGGGATTTGGCGCCCGGGCGCCTCAGGGCCGCCCGGGACGACGGCGACCTGCGGTCGAGGGCGGATCCGCCCCGCGCGCCCCGCGATCCGCTCAGGGGTGGGGGTCAGTTGGCCGCGGCAAGCAGCCGCTCGACCTCGGCCGCTACCGCCTGGCCCAGTGCGGCATGGTTGGCTTCGCTCATGTGGACCCCGTCGATACCCTCGATGCGCACCGCCATGCCGGCGTCGAAGACGGCGACCCCGGTGCCCTCCAGCGCGGCCTGCACCGCGGGGGCCAGTGCGCGGCTTTTTCCCTGGGCCCCGTCCATCACGCCATGGATGGGGGTGCGGGACGTATCCTCGACCGGTGGGGGCACGACCACCAGCAGCGCGGGGGCCGGATAGGTCGTGTAGACGCCCCCCGCTGCCCCCCGCACCATGGCGGCCAGCCCGGCGATACCCCGGGCGATCATCTCGGGCGAACGGTCAAGATCCCCGCGCACGTCGTTCGTGCCCAGCATGACGATGACGAGGTCAAGCGGAAGCTCCCGCGCGATCGCCGCAGGCAGCGCCCGCGCGCCATTGAACCCGTCCCCCGGGACGCTGCCCTGGGGCGCGGGGTAGTCGACATCGACCGTGCGCCCCGACAGGGCATCGACGACGACCCGCGTGGTTGGCCCGAGGGCTGCTGCCATCACGTCAGGCCAGGGGGTGCCGCGCGGATAGCGCTCGGTCGGGAAGGCGGTCGCCTGGGGCACCCAGCCCCAGGTATTGGAATCGCCGAAGACGAGGATGTTTCGCACCGTGTCCGCGGCGGCGGATGCGGCGAGGAATCCGAGCAGGGTGGTGAGCGTGGGTTTGAACAGGCGTGTGAACAGTCTCAGGCGCATCGCAAACTCCCGATTCGATGGCGTTGTCGCCCGAAAAGGAATGGCGCATGGCGAATGGCGCGATAATCTGGCGAAATGCTTATGCGCTCCTGAGCAGGATTCACTAATGCCGCGCCCGGCCGACGATCTTGCCGCCTTCGCCGCGGTTGCCCGGCACCGCAGCTTCACCGCCGCGGCGGCGCGTCTGGGGGTCAGCCCGTCGGCGCTCAGCCATGCGGTGCGCGGGCTGGAGGACCGGCTCGGCGTGCGGCTCCTGAACCGCACGACCCGGAGCGTGGCCCCGACCGCGGCCGGGGCGCGGCTGCTCGACCGGCTCGGCCCCGCGCTGGACGAGATCGCAGCCGCGGTGGCCGAGGCGGTGGGCGGGCGCGACCGACCGGCGGGGACCGTCCGGCTCAACGTCCCTGCCATCGCAGCCACCCTCGTTCTGGCCCCCGCATTCGGGTCTTTCGCCGCGGGGCATCCCGACATCCGGCTCGATGTCGTCGTGGACGACACGCTGTCGGACGTCGTGGGGGCGGGGTTCGATGCCGGGATCCGCCTGGGCGAGCGGCTTGCGCGCGACATGATCGCCGTGCCCGTCAGCGCGCCCCTGCGCATGGCCGTGGTCGCGGCCCCTGCGCTGCTCGCTGCCACCGGGCAGCCCGCGCTGCCCCAGGACCTGAGGCTGCGCCCCTGCCTGCGGTTCCGCTACCCGGGCAGCGGCGGGCTCGACCCCTGGGTGTTCGAGCGCGACGGGGTCCGGGTGGTGGTGGAGGGGGAAGGCCCGCTGGTCGCGACGGACCCCGACCTCTGCATCGCCGCCGCCTGCGACGGGGCGGGGTTTGCCGCCGCGCTCCTTCCCCGCGTGGCACCGCTGATCGCCGCCGGGCGTTTGGTGGAGGTGCTGGCAGACTGGCAGGCGCCGTTTGCCGGGCTCTACCTCTACCACCCCTCGCGCCGCCAGACGCCGCCCGCCCTGCGCGCGCTGATCGACCACCTGCGGGTGACCCGCGATCCGGCCGGACCGGGCGCGACCTGACGGGTTCGGCGGATGGGGCGATCGGCGGCCCTCAGGCCGCGGCCCCGTCCGCCGGACGGCGCAGGCTGAGGCGCAGGAGGGCCAGGGGGACGATCCCTGCAACCCCGATGCCGAGCGCGACGGCAAGCGCGCCATGGGTCCCCGCGCCTGCGAGCAGAAGCGCGAATGCCGCGGGGGCCAGGGCCCCCAGCACCGCCCGGATCGCGGCGAGCCGCCCCAGCCGTTCCCCGAACCCCGCGGTCCCGAAGAGTGCGAGCGGGACGCTGCCGCGCACGATGCTCGACAGGCCCTGGCCCACGCCGAAGACGATGGCAAAGGCGGCGGCGCCCGCCATCGCCCCGTCGGTGGCCAGCAGCGCCACGACCGCGAGCGGCAGCGCCGCCGCCGAGATCAGCGCGACGTCGAGCGGGTGGAGCCCGCGCCAGAACACCGCATCCGCCAGCCGGATCGCCACCTGCGCCGGTCCCATCAGCATCGAGACCCCGTAGGCCGCAGCACCGAGGCCGATGGTCTGGAGCACCGGGACCAGATGCACCCCGAGCGCCGAGATCAGCATCCCGCTCAGCGCGAAGCTGGTGGCGAGCAGCCAGAACGCCCGCACCGCCGCGGGCCCGGTCAATGCCGGCGCGAGCGGGGCCGCGGGCGCGACCGCCGGCCCCTGCGCCCCCCGGGCCCCGCGCACGAGCCCCAGGTGCAGCGGCAGGGCGATCCCGGCATTCAGGCCGGCAAAGACCAGATAGGTCGCCTGCCAGCCCCAGTGTTCCACCAGCCAGCCGGTCAGCGGCCAGAAGAGCGTCGAGGCAAAGCCCGCGATCAGGGTCAACTGGGTGATCGCCCGCCGCGCCCCCGCCCCGCGCAGGAGCGCGAGCGTGGCAAAGGCCGCATCGTAAAGGACCAGGACCGCCGCAAGCTCGAGCGCGATCAGGAGCGCCGCAAGGGTCCAGATCCCCGGCGCCAGCGGCAGGGCGGCGAGAAGGACGGTGACCGCCGCGCTTCCCCCCGCCATCAGTCGCGGTGCCCCGATCCGGTCCATCGCCCGCCCCGCCATGGGGGCCGCGACCCCGGCGAGCACCAGCCCCGCCGAGAAGATGCCGAAGAGCAGCGCCGGAGATGCCCCGAACGCGGCGACCAGCTTCGGGACAAGGATGGGGAACGCGTAATAGAGCGTCCCGTACCCCACGATCTGGGTGATCCCCAGGGCCAGCACCGGCGGGATCACGCCGCATCCCCCTCGGCCACGTCGGCACAGCATTCCGCGATCAGGAATTCGCCGAGCGCGCGGATCAGGGCGAAGTTCGCCCGGCAGATCAGCGCGGTCCCCGCCCGGTCCTGCGCCAGCAGATCGGCCGCGACCAGAGACCGCAGGTGGTGGGAAAGGGTCGAGGGCGCGATCCCGAGCCGCGCCTGGATGCGACCCACCGCCAGCCCGTCCTCGCCCGCCCGCACCAGAAGCCGCAGGATGGCGAGCCGGGTCGGGTTCCCCAGCGCCTCGAGGCGCGCGGCGGCAGCGGCGATTTCCATGCCCCGGACCTAGACCGGGGCATGGGTCCGGTCAACGATTATTCTAGAAGGACAGAACTAGAGCGTCACCCGTATTCCTTCGGCGATCGAGCGGTCAGCGGCGAGCACGACGGCAAGGCTCGAGAGCGCGCTTGCCTGATGCTCTGCCAGGTCCCAGCCCCCCAGCACCGCATCGCGGAAGAACACCTGTTCGCGGGCGCAGAGCGCATCATGGTCGGGCTCGCCGTCCATCGACAGCATCTCGTCCGGCGCAGCGAACCGCCCGTCCGGCCCGAGGCACGCATGGTGGACCCGCAGGGCCGAGGTGCGGGTATGCCCGTCCACGTCGTCGGACCGCGCGCCGACCCCGCCCCCCTCGGACGCCACGATGCTGACCGCGCCGCGGGGGCCGATGACATCCTTCACGAAGAAGGCCGTCTCGCTCATCATCGGGCCCCAGCCCGCCTCGTACCAGCCGACCGAGCCGTCGTCGAAGAGGACCTGGAGGCAGCCGTAGTTGCGCCGGGCGGCGTCCACCTCGTCGCTCAGCCGCGCGCCGATGCCGTGCACGGCGACGGGGCGCGCGCCGGTCATCTGGAGCATCACGTCGATGTAGTGCACCCCGCAATCGACGATGGGCGACAGGCTGCGCATCAGCGCCTTGTGCGTCGCCCAGGTCGGGCCGGAGGATTGCTGGTTGAGGTTCATCCGCATGACGAGGGGCTTGCCCAGACCGCGGGCAAGCTCCACGAACCGCACCCAACTCGGGTGGTGGCGCAGGATGTAGCCCACGACGAGCGTCCGCCCGGCGGTCCGGGCGGCGGCCACGACCGCCTCGGCCTCCGCCAGCGTCTCGGCGAGCGGTTTTTCCAGGAACACATGCGCCCCCGCGGCGAAGGCCGCCCGCGCGTAGGCCGCGTGGGTGTCGGGCCAGGTGCAGATGCAGACCGCATCGGGGCGCAGGGCGGCCAGCGCCTGGGGATAATCGGTGAACCGCGGCACCCCGGGGTAGAGATCCGCCACGGCCTCCAGCGAGCCCGCATGGCTGCAGAGCCCCGCGATCTCGAACCCCGGCACGCGTCCATAGGCGCGCGCGTGGCTGCGCCCCATGTTGCCCATGCCCACGACCAGAACCCGGATCGTCATCCCGCCCCCTCCACCCGCTCGCCGCCCAGCCAGACCCCCCGGACGCGAAGGTCCGCATCGAAGGCCACGATATCCGCGCGCATCCCCGGCGTCAGCGCGCCTCGGTCGACCGAAAGGCCGAGCATGGCGGCGGGAAGCGTGCTCGCCATGCGCAGCGCCTGTGCCAGCGGGATGCCCACGTCCCGGACCGCATGGCGCACGGCCTGCGCGAGGGTGAGGTCCGAGCCGGCAAGCGTCCCGTCCGAGAGCGTGAGCCGCCCCCCCTCGCGCCGAACCGCGCGCCCGTTCAGCATGAAGCGGTCCCCGTCCCAGCCCGCTGTGGGCATCGCGTCGCTGACCAGCGTCGCCCGTCCGGCCTTGGCCGCGAGGGCCATGCGCAGGGCCGCGGGGTGGACATGGAAACCGTCGGCGATCACCCCGACCCAGATGTCGGGGTGGTCGAGGGCTGCCCCCACCAGCCCCGGCTCCCGGTGGCCGAGCGGGCTCATGGCGTTGAAGAGATGGGTGACCGCCCGGGCGCCCGCGGCGAAGGCCGCCATGGCCGCGTCATAACCGCAATCCGAATGGCCGAGGCTGACCACGACCCCCGCCGCGGCCAGGGCCGCGATATCCGCCGCCCCCGCACTCTCGGGCGCCAGGGTTGCGACCACGCTGCCGAGGCCCGGGCCGCCCAGGGCCGCGACATCCGCGGCCGTCATCGGGCGGATCAGTGCGGGATCGTGGGCGCCCTTGCGCGCCACGCTTAGGTGCGGCCCCTCGAAATGCCCGCCCACGACGCCCGGGACCCCCCCGGCAAGCGCGGCGGCGATGGCGGCAAGGGCCGCGCGCGTCACGTCCGGCCGGTCGGTGATCAGGGTGGGGAGAAGCGCGGTCGTCCCGTGGGCCAGATGCGCCCGCGCGATCGACGCCGCCCCGTCGGGCGTCGGATCGGCGTTGAACAGGACGCCGCCCCCCCCGTTCACCTGCCAGTCGATGAGGCCGGGGGCGAGCGTCAGGCCGTCCATGTCCATCCGCGTGCGCGGGGCGTCGGCGAGTGGAACGAGGGCCGCGACCCGCCCGTCCTCGATCACCAGCGCCCGGTCGGCGTGCACCTGCGCGCCGTCGAAGATCCGCGCGCCGGTCAGGGCGAAGGCGCGGCTCATCGGGTGCGCGTCACTTTCTGCAACCCCTCCGGCGTGTCGGGATTTTCGCCGAGGGCAACCGCCATCTGCTCGACGAAGCCGTAGAAGGCCGCGGCATGGCAGACCGGGTCGAGCAGGGGGTGGCCCGACAGCGCGACCGGCAGCGCGTCCCGACCCGTGGCCGCGCCGTCGGCGTAAAACACCCGCGCGCCCGCCGCGCGCATGGCCGCGACCGCATCCTCGACGCTCGGGCGGCCCGCATCGCGCGTGCCGAAGACGACCGCACCGAACTGGTCGCGGGCGAGCGCGATGGGGCCGTGGCGGACCTCGGCGGCGCTGTAGGCCTCGGCATGCAGGCGGCAGGTCTCCTTGAACTTCAGCGCGGCCTCGTGGGCGACCGACAGCCCGACGCCGCGCCCGATGGTAAAGACCGAGCGGGCCTTGGCCAGCGGTGCGATCGCCGGGGTCCAGTCGCAGGCGACGGCGCGGGTAAGCGCGTCGGGCAGGCCGTGCAGCGCATCGGCCAGGGCCGCATCCTGCGCCCATTCCGCCACGATGGCCGCAAGCGCCACGAGCGTCGCGGCATAGCTCTTGGTGGCCGCAACCGCCCGTTCGGGACCGGCGAGCACCGGGGCCACCGTCTCGGCCCCCGCACCCACCGGGCTGTCGGTCACGTTGAGCACCGCGATGGTCAGGGCGCCCCCGTCGCGCGCGCTTGCCTGGAGCGCGACGAGATCGGGGCTGCCACCGGATTGGGAGATGGTGACGCAGGCCGCGTCGCGCAGCCGCAGCTTTACCCCGTAGACCGAGGCGACCGAGGGGCCGACGGACGCGATGGGGACACCGAGCTTCAGCTCCGCGAGATACTTGAAATACGTCGCCGCGCAATCGGACGTGCCGCGGGCGCAGGTGATGACGAGCGAGGGGTCGGCCCGGCGAAGCCGTGCCCCGATCTCGCGGTAGAGCGGCAGGCCGGAGGCGAGCTGGCGCGCGACCACACCCGGGATCTCGCGCACCTCGGCGGCCATCAGGGTGGTCATGGGGCGGATCCTTCCTGGCATGGAGCATCGGGCCGGGGCGCGAGGGTCAGTTCGGCCACGAAATCATAGGCGTCGGCCCGGTACCAGGAGCGGGTGAATTCCACCGCCTCCCCACCCCCCGCGCGCGATATCCGCGCGATATAAATCGCGGGCGCCCCGGGCGCCACGCCCAGATGCAGTGCCTCGCGCTCCGGCAGGGACCGGGCACTGAGGCGCTGGAGCGCGCGCAGCGGGGCCATGCCGCGCGCGGCCATCGCGGCGTAGAGCGACGCGCCGACCGCGTCCGGCTCGGGCAGGATCATGGCGGGCACCGCCGCGCGTTCCACGGCCATGGGCTGGCCATCGGCGGTGCGCAGCCGGTGCAGCCGCGCCACCCTGTCCTGGGGCGACAGGCCGAGCGCCATGGCCTCGTCGGGGGCGCAGATGCCGACCGACCGGTCGAGCCAGACCGCCCCCGCCACCCGGCCGCGCCGGGCCATGTCCTCGCTGAAGCTGGTCAGGCGCGACAGGGGCTGCTCGATCCGCGCGGGTGGCGGGGCCGCGACGAACGCGCCCGAGCCGCGGCGCACCGTCACGGCCCCCTCGGCCACCAGCGCCGCGAGCGCCCGGCGCACCGTGACGCGCGAGACGCTGAGCCGCTCGGCCAGCTCCCGCTCGCCCGGCACCCCGTCGCCCGGCCGCAGGGCGCCGGCCGCAATCAGCCCGCGCAGCGCGTTGCGCAACCCGACATATAGCGGCGCATGGCCCGCCCGCAGGTCGCCCGGCCGCACGAGGTCGAAGAACCCGGCCCCGCTCATGACCGCGCGCCCCAGCCGTGCCGAACGGCGAGGATCGCACCGTCCATCGCATCGCCGCCGGCGGGGGAGAGGCTGGCCCGCACCGCGCCGGGCAGCCGCGGCGCCAGGCGCGCGGCGACCGAGCCGAGCAGCGCCACGCGCCCCGCCCCGTGCCGGTGCGCAAGCGCGATCAGGCGTGACAGTTCCGCCGTCGCGCGGACCAGGATCGCCTCAGCCACCGGATCGGTCCCCGCCGCGTCGAAGACGAGCGGTGCGAGCGTGCCGTAATCGGCGGGCCGCGCGGCGAAGGACCAGTCCACCAGGGCGGCCGGATCCCCGCCGACACGGGCAAGCACCGCCCGCGCGAGCGTGCCCTCGCCGTGGTCCGCGGCGCCACGCTCCCCGCCGCCGGATTGCTGGTCGCCGGGATCTCCGCCGTGAAGGGGCGCTCCGCCCGGGGTCTCGTCGCAGGACCGGAGCGCCGCCCGGACCGCGCGCCGCCCGATATCTGCGCCCGAGCCGAGATCGTCGGCCGGAAACCCCCACCCCCCGATGTCGCGCGCGGTCCCGCCCCGGGCCACGCAGGCGACGGCGCCGGTGCCGAGGATCACCACCGCCCCGTCGCCGCCATGGGCGCCGAGCGCCGCCGCATGGGCGTCGCCCAGCACCCGCGTCTCGGCAAAGGGGGGGCGGCGCGCGAAGAACCGTGCCCGGGCGGCGGGCGTGGTCCCGGCGAGGCCGAGCCCGGCCCGGACCCGGTCGATGGTGTGTGGCGGCAGCCCGGCAGACGCGATCGCCCCCCCGGCCGCCGCCAGGACGGCGGCGAACGAGGCCGCCCCGTCCCCGATCATCAGATTCGCCGGACCGGCCGCGCCCTCGCCCAACACCCGGCCCCCGGCATCGGTCAGCCGCGCCCGGCACCCGGTCCCGCCGCCATCCACCCCGAGGATCAGTTCACCGTCCATGCCATATCCCTGCCGTAAGATACCAATCTAATACCTTGCACGCTGACAGGCAATCGGATGGCTGGCTGCGATGCGAAATCACGGGTGCCGCAACCAATTGGCGGAATCGGCTTGCCCTGTGGTATTGCTTCGGTATTGTAATATCCAACCAGGTGGAGGACAGAAGCGATGGGGCCGTCCCACGGCATGCGGCAGCGTTATGCCGGGCTCGACGCCTGGGCGGATGGCGAGATCCTCGATGCGCTGTGGGCGGGGCAGGCCGCGGCCATCGCGGCGCTGCACCCCGTGCTGCCGGAGCTTGCGCGCATTGCCCAGGCAATCGCCGCCCGGCTCGCCCGCGGCGGGCGGCTGGTCTATGCCGGGGCCGGAACGTCGGGCGCCCTCGCGCGGTTCGACGGGATCGAGCTTCCGGGCACGTTCGGCATCCGCCCCGAGCAGATCCGCTTCCTGACCGCGGGCGGGCTCGCCGCGTTCGACCACCTCTCGAACGCGGCCGAGGACGATGCGGCGGCGGGGCTGCGCGAGCTTGCGGCCCTGGGTCCGGGACCCGGGGACGCCGTGCTCGCCGTCGCCGCCAGCGGGGCCACGCCCTACACCCTCGCCATCGCCGGGGCGGCGCATGCGGCGGGGGCGTACACGGCCGCGGTGGTCTGCCGTCCCGACACGCCGCTTGCCGCCGCCTGCGCCGACCGGGTCGTGCTCGCATCGGGCGAGGAGGTGGTGGAGGGTTCAACCCGCCTCGCCGCCGGAACCGCGCAGAAGGCGGCGCTGAACCTGATCTCCACCCTCGTCGGCATCCGGCTCGGGGGGGTGCATGGCGACATGATGGTGGGCATGCCGCCCACGAACGCGAAGCTGGTCGTCCGGGCCACGGGCATGGTGGCGCGCATCGCGGCTGTGCCTGCGGATGCCGCGCGCATGGCGCTCAACGCGGCCGGGGGGGACGTGCGGCTGGCCGTTCTGCTCGCCCGCGGGGCAGAGACGGACCTGGCGCGCGCGACGCTTCACGCTACGGGGGGCAACCTGCGGATGGCTCTTGCCCGGCTTGACCCGGACGGCCCACACTCCGACCCAGACCGCACCTCGACAGGGAGATCATGATGACCGTCCGCACGACCGTACTCGCCGCATTGCTCGCCACGTCTGGCCTCGGCGTGGCGGCCCAGGAGCTGACCATCGAAAGCTGGCGCAACGACGACGCCGACATCTGGAACACCACGATCATCCCCGCCTTCAACACGGTCCACCCGGAGATCAAGGTGACGTTCCAGGCGACGCCGCCCGCGGATTACAACGCCGCACTGAACGCGCGGCTGCAGGGCGGGACGGCGGGGGATCTCATCACCTGCCGGCCGTTCGACGCGTCGCTGACGCTGTTCCAACAGGGGCACCTCACGCCGCTGACCGGCCTGCCGGGGCTGGAAAATTTCCCCGAGGTGGCCAAGGCCGCCTGGACCACCGATGACGGCGCCACGACCTTCTGCCTGCCCATGGCGTCGGTCATCCACGGCTTCATGTACAACCGCGCGATCTTCGACGAGCTGGGGCTGAGCGTGCCCGCGACCGAGGCGGAGTTCTTCGCGCTGCTGGAGAAGGTCAAGGCCGAGGGATCCTATACCCCGCTCGCCATGGGCACGGCGGACCAGTGGGAGGCCGCGACCATGGGCTTTCAGAACATCGGGCCGAACTACTGGGGCGGCGAGCAGGGTCGGCAGGCGCTGATTGCGGGCACCCAGAAGCTGACGGATCCGCCCTATGTCGCCGTGCTGGAGACGCTGGCAAAATGGGGCGCCTTCATGGGCGACGGCTACACCGCCCAGACCTATCCCGACAGCCAGACCCTGTTCGGGCTCGGCCGCGCCGCGGTCTATCCGGCGGGGTCCTGGGACATCTCGACCTTCCGTGCGCAGGCCGACTTTCCCTTCGGCGCGTTCCCGCCACCGGTGCGGGCCGCGGGCGATCCCTGCTACATCTCGGACCACACCGATATCGGCATCGGGATCAACGCGAAATCGGGGCAGCAGGAGGCGGCGAAGACCTTCCTGACCTGGATGACCGGGCCGGAGTTCGCGAGCCTCTTCGCCAACAGCCTGCCGGGGTTCTTCCCGCTGTCCAACCACCAGGTCACCCTGACCGACGACGTGGCGCAGGAGTTCCTGAGCTGGCGCGGCAAGTGCGAGAGCACGATCCGCAACAGCTACCAGATCCTGTCGCGCGGAACGCCCAACCTCGAGAACGAGCTCTGGGGCGCCTCGGCCAACGTCATCTCGGGCGCGCTCAGCCCCGCGGACGCGGCGGCAAAGCTCCAGGACGGCCTCGCCGCCTGGTACGCCCCGCAGAAGTGATGGCGCGTGGCCCCCGCCCACGCGGGGGCCGGTTCCGGGGGTGGCGATGGCCGAGCGCAGCGACGGGATGGTGGGGGCAAGCCGGGCTGCGGTCGCGGGGCATGTCCTCCTGTTCCTCGGCCCTGCCGCCGCGATCTACACGGTCTTTTCCGTCTGGCCGCTGATCGACACGATCATCCTCAGTGCCCAGGTGGACGGTGCGTGGGTGGGGGCCGCCAACTTCACCCGGCTCTTCACCGATCCCGCGTGGTCGGGGCCGTTCTGGAACGCGCTCGGCAACAATGTGGTGTTCTTTGCCGTCCACATGGCGGTGCAGAACCCGATCGGGATCGTGCTCGCCGCGATCCTGAGCCTGCCGGGGCTCCGCGGGGCAGCCGTCTACCGCACGATCCTGTTCCTGCCCACCATGCTCTCGGTCGTGATCGTGGGTTTCATCTGGCAGCTCATGCTCTCGCCGCTCTGGGGGGTGGGAAAGACGCTGATGACCGGGGCGGGGGTGGGGGGCTGGTTCCAGCCCTTCCTCGGCCAGCCCGAGACGGCGCTGGTCACGCTCGCCCTCATGTCCGTGTGGCAGTTCGTGGGCATCCCCCTGATGCTGATCTATGCCGCACTCCTGAACATCCCCGAGGATCTGACCGAGGCCGCACGGGTGGACGGGGCCTCGCACCTTTCGATCTTCTGGCGGGTGAAGCTGCCGCTGATCGCGCCGACCATCGGGCTGGTGTCGGTCCTGACCTTCGTGGGCAACTTCAACGCCTTCGACCTCGTCTATACGGTCAAGGGGGCGCTGGCGGGGCCGGATTTCGCGACCGACATCCTCGGGACCCTCTTCTACCGCACCTTCTTCGGCTTCCAGCTTCAGCCCGGGGACCCCAACATGGGGGCGGCGGTGGCGACCGTAATGTTCGCGATCATCCTCGCGGGCGTGCTCCTCTACCTTTTCGGGGTGCAGCGGCGCATGACCCGGCACACGTTCTGAGCGGCGCCGATGTTCCGCAACCGCGCCTCGATGGCCCTCGCCCATGCAGCACTCCTCAGCTACGCGGTGCTGGTGCTGTTCCCGATCCTGCTCGTGGTCATGAACAGCTTCAAGG
>JANNOT010000182.1:0-3947 GCA_031399375.1 Paraoceanicella sp. | reverse complement strand
CAGGGCGCGGCCTAACGGGTCCTGAACGGGCGGCGCAAATCTGCGGTGATGGCGTGGAATTCCATTCTGCGGGATGCGGTTTCATGAAACCCCGCTAGCATCGTGAGGTGACCGCCCATTCCGCCATCCACCGGTCCGGCTGCCGCGCGGCGCCATGACCCGGCTGTCCGCCCGCTGGAACGGCGTGATCTTTCCGCTCATGCTGTCCATCGTGATGACGGCCATCGTGTCGGCGATCGCCACCCTGCGCCTGCTTGGCCCCGCCCCGGGGTTTCTGGCCGAATGGATCGCCAACTGGGCACTGTCCTGGGTGGTCGGGTTCCCCGTGCTGCTGGCGGTGCTGCCGCTTGTCCGCCGGTTCGTCGCGACCTTCGTCGAGCCGCCGCGGCCGCGCTGACCCTTCCCCTGCCGCATCCCCTGCGGCATACCGGGGAAAACGGGGAGGACACCATGGATCTCGGCATCACCGACCGCCTGCGCCCGCTGATCGCCGCCGTGCGCCGGATGATCGAGGACGAGGTGATCCCGCGCGACGCCGCCTACCATGCCGAAATTGGCCGCCTGGGCGACCGCTTCGCCTATACCCCGCGCATGACGGAGATCCTCGAGGGGCTGAAGGCCGAGGCGCGGGCGCGCGGGCTCTGGAACTTCTGGCTCACCGGGTCGGACAAGGGCTACGGCCTGACCACGGTCGAATACGCCTATCTCGCCGAGGAGATGGGCAAGACCCGCCTGGGGGCAGAGGTCTTCAACTGCTCGGCCCCCGACACGGGCAACATGGAGGTGTTCGAGCGCTACGGGACCCCGGCGATGAAGGAGCGCTGGCTCGCCCCCCTGCTGGACGGGGCGATCCGCTCCGCCTACCTGATGACCGAGCCGGACACCGCCTCCTCCGACGCCACCAACATCGCGATGTCCTGCGTCCGCGACGGCGACCATTACGTGCTGAATGGCGAGAAATGGTGGGCCTCGGGCGCGGGCGACCCGCGGTGCAAGGTCTATATCGTCATGGTGCGCACCGGTGGCCCCGACCTGCCCAAGCATGCCCGCCATTCCATGGTCGTGGTCGCGGCCGGCACGCCGGGCATCGACATCCTGCGCCCGATGGAGGTCTACGGCGCCGATGACGCGCCCCATGGCCACATGCATATCCGCTTCACCGACGTGCGCGTGCCGGCCGAGGACATGCTCCTCGGCGAGGGGCGGGGGTTCGAGATCGCCCAGGGGCGCCTGGGACCCGGGCGCATCCACCATTGCATGCGCGCCATCGGTCAGGCCGAGGCGGCGCTGGAGCGCCTCTGCCGCCGGGCCCTGACGCGCGAGGCGTTCGGCAAGCCGCTGGCCGAGCTCGGCGCCAATTACGACATCATCGCCGAGGCGCGGATGGAGATCGAGATGGCGCGCCTGCTCTGCCTCAAGGCGGCCTGGATGATGGACCAGGGCGACCCCCGCGCCGCCGCCCCCTGGATCAGCCAGATCAAGGTCGTGGCGCCCCGCGTCGCGCTGAAGATCATCGACGAGGCGGTGCAGATGCACGGCGCGGGCGGGATCAGCCAGGACACGCCGCTGGCCCATGCCTGGACCCATGTGCGCACCCTGCGATTGGCTGACGGGCCGGACGCGGTGCATCGCCGCCAGGTCGCCCGGGCGGAGCTGCGCAAATACGCCAACACCCCGGTATGACGCCGGGCGAACTCGCCACCGTTCAGCGGGTGATGGCGGTTCGGATCCCCGGATTCCAGGGGCCGCTGACGGCGGAAAAGACCGCGCTCGGCCAGTCGAACCCCACCTATGTGCTGACTGCACGCTCGGGCCGCTATGTCCTGCGGAGGAAGCCGCCAGGGACCCTTCTGCCCTCCGCCCACGCCGTGGATCGCGAATACCGGGTGCTCGCGGCGCTCGAAGGATCGGCGGTGCCGGTGCCGCGGGTCCACCTGCTCTGCACCGATGAAAGTCTCATCGGGACAATGTTCTACGTGATGGACTTCGTGCCCGGTCGCAGCTTTCTCGACCCCCGGTTGCCAGGGCTGGACCCCGACCAGCGCGCGGCGGTCTTCGACGACATGAACCGGGTCCTCGCGGCGCTCCACAGCCTCGACGTCGCGGCGCTCGGCCTCGGCGACTACGGCCGCCCGGGCAACTACTTCGCCCGCCAGGCCGCACGCTGGACCGGCCAGTACCGCGCCACCGAGACCGAGACCCTGCCGGAGATGGAGGCGCTGATCGCCTGGATCGAGCGCCACATCCCCTCCGACGACGGCGAAAGCGGGCTGGTCCATGGCGACTGGCGCATCGACAACCTGCGCTATGCGCCCGAGGCGCCGCTGGTGGTCGCGGTGCTGGATTGGGAGCTTTCGACCCTGGGCCACCCGCTCGCCGATCTCGGCGCCCAGATCATGCAGTGGCGGATGCCCACGGGGCCTGCGGGGCGCGGCCTTGCCGGGGTGGACCGCGCAGCACTCGGCATCCCGTCGGATGCGGCCTATGTCGAAACCTATGCCCGGCGGCGGGGGATGGCGGAGCCGCCGGACCTTACCTTTCCGCTCGCCTTCGCATTCTTTCGCATGGCGGCGATCGTGCAGGGGGTCAAGCGCCGCGCGCTCGACGGCAATGCCTCGAACCCCGGCGAAGCGCTCGCCATGGGGGCTCTCGTCCCCCTGTTCGCGCGCACGGCGCTTGCGGGGCTAGACCACAAGGATTGAGGTCCCCGTGGTCGCCCGCGCCTCCAGCTCGCGGTGCGCGCGCGCGACCTCTGCCAGCGGATAGCGCTGCTGGATCGGGATCGAGACCTTGCCCGACAGCACCATGTCGAAGAGATCCCCCGCCCGCTCCTGCGCCGCTCCCGGGGGCGCGATATAGGTGAAGAGCGTGGGCCGCGTGAGATAGAGTGACCCCTTGGCGGCGAGATCGCCGAGATTGACTGGCGGCACAGGCCCCGACGCGCTCCCGAACGAGATCATCAGCCCCCGGGGAGCGAGGCAGTCGAGCGAGCCCGCCCAGGTGTCCTTGCCGACCGAATCCATCACCACCGGCACGCCCTTGCCATCCGTCAGGTCGCGCACCCGGGCGACCCAGTCCTCGGTCCGGTAGTTGATCGTCTCGGCCGCGCCATGCGCCCTGGCCAGCGCACATTTCTCGTCGGACCCTGCGGTCCCGATCAGGCGCACCCCCATCGCCCGCGCCCACTGGCAGGCGATCAGACCGACACCCCACGCCGCGGCATGGAACAGGACGGTATCCCCCGGCGCAAGCGTCGCGGTAGACCGGAACAGGTACTGCACGGTCATCCCCTGCAGCATCATGCCCGCCCCCATCTCGGTCGAAATGCCGTCGGGCAGGCGCACGACCTGCGCCGCGGGCATCACCCGCGCCTCGGCATAGGCGCCCGTGGGCCCGCCCGCATAGGCGACGCGGTCCCCGGGGGCAAGATGCGCGACCCCCTCGCCCACCGCCTCGACGACCCCTGCGGCCTCCAGCCCGATCCCCGCCGGCAGCGCCTGCGGATAGGCCCCCGTGCGGTGGTAGACGTCGATGTAGTTGAGCCCGACCGCCTCGTGCCGCACGCGGATCTGCCCCGGCCCGGGGGCACCCGGCTCGACATCGTCGAAGGTCAGGACCTCCGGCCCGCCAAAGACCGCAAGCCGAACCGCCCTGACCATCACGCTGCGGCCTCTACTGCGCGTTTAGTGAGGGTTTTGATGAGGCTTGCGCGGTAGGTTGGTGTGGCGTGGATGTCGTGGATGAGGCCGTGGGGGGAGGGGGTTAGGGGTGCGAGGGCGTCGGGGGAGAAGGTTGTGGTGAGGGCTCCTTCCGCGTCGGTCCAGCGGAAGACGCCCTGTTCGGCGGCGCCGGTGACGGCGACGCGGGTATGGGTGTCGTAGCGGGCGACGAAGACGGCGGTGAGGGCGAAGCGGGAGGCGGGCTGGACGAATTTCTGGTAGTTCGCG
>JANNOT010000150.1:0-2837 GCA_031399375.1 Paraoceanicella sp. | reverse complement strand
AGACGAAGGGATATATGTCGTCGCCCCAGAGCCGGATCAGCTTGCCGCGGCTCGCATTGTCGATCTGTTCGAGAAGATCGGCGATGTCGGCCTCGTGCAGCGGATCGAGCAGGCTGATCCGGCTCTGGGGCGACGACATCTATCCCTTCGTCTTTTCCGAACTGGAGGAGGGGGTCCGGGACCAGATCCTGCCCCTGCTGACGGAATCGCAGCTCGCCCGGGTGGTCAAGGAGCTCGACACCGACGACGTGGTCTATCTGGTTGAGGATCTGGACGAGCCCCAGCAGGAAAAACTTCTCGACGCGCTCGACGACGCGGACCGCGTGGCGGTCGAACAGGCGCTGACCTATCCCGAATACACCGCCGGCCGCCTGATGCAGCGCGAGCTCGTAACGGCGCCCGAGCACTGGAGCGTGGGCGAGATCATCGATTTCATGCGCGCCGCCGATACCCTGCCGGAGGTGTTCTACGACGTGATCGTCGTCGATCCCCGGCTGAAGCCCGTGGGAACCGTCAGCCTGTCGCGGATCATGGCCAACCGGCGCGAGACGGCGCTGAAGGGACTGATGACCGAGGATTTTCGCGTCATCCCCGCGGCCCAGAGCCAGGAGGATGTCGCCTACGCCTTCAACCAGTACCACATGGTGTCGGCCCCCGTGGTGGATGCCGACGGGCGGCTGGTGGGCGTCATCACCATCGACGATGCGATGGATGTGCTCGAGGACGAGGCGGAGGAGGACATGAAGCGCCTCGCCGGCGTGGGCGACGAGGAAATCCATGACCGCGTCTGGGACACGGCGAAGCTGCGGTTTCCCTGGCTCGCCGTGAACATCTGCACGGCGCTCGTATCCTCGACCGTCATCTCGCTCTTTTCCGGCACGATCGAGGCATTCGTGGCGCTGGCCATCCTAATGCCCATCGTGGCGTCCATGGGGGGCAACGCGGGCACCCAGACCCTGACGGTTGCCGTCCGGGCGCTTGCCACGCGCGACCTCACCTCGTCCAACACCCTGCGCGTAGTGCGGCGCGAGGTGCTGGTGGGCCTGATGAACGGCCTGCTCTTTGGCTTGGTGATGGGGGGGGTGGGGTATGCGTGGTTCGGTCTGCCAGAGCTGGGGGTGGTGATCTGGGCCGCGATGCTGGTGAACCTTCTGGTCGCGGGGCTCGCCGGCATCCTCATCCCCATCACGCTCGACCGGCTGGGGGCGGACCCGGCGCTCGCCTCGGGCGTCTTCGTGACCATGAGCACGGACGTGATAGGGTTTCTCGCGTTTCTCGGCTTTGCCACCCTGGTGCTGGTGTGATCGACACGGGCGCGCTGCTCGCCGCGCTGATCCGCGCGCAGAGCCCCGACCCCCCGGGCGACGAGCGGGCGGTGGCGGGGGTGCTCGCCGGGGCGCTGCGCGATCTCGGCCTCGATCCCCGGGTCGAGGAGTTCGCGCCGCGGCGGTTCAACGTCACGGCGCGCCTGGTGGGGCGGGCCCCGGGGCCGGGCCTGGTCTTTTCGGCCCACATGGACACGCTGCCGGTGGGCACCGGGGTCTGGCGGCACGATCCGTTCGCGGCGGTGGTGGAGGGGGGGCGCATCTTCGGGCGCGGGGCGTGCGACATGAAATCGGGCCTGGTCGCCATGGTTGCCGCGGCGGTCGAGGTGGCGGGGGCGGGGGGCCCCGCGCGGGGCGATCTCGTCCTCGCCTTCACCGGGGGGGAAAGCTCGTCCTGCCTCGGCGCGAAACGGCTGGTCGCCCAGGGCGCACTGCGCGACTGCGACGCGATCCTGGTCAGCGAGCCCACATCGCTTGACGTCGTCACGGCCGAAAAGGGCGCGCTCTGGCTGCGCGCCACGGCGCGCGGGCGTGCCGGGCATCTGTCAGGCGGGCCGGTGGACAGCGCGATCCTGCGCATGCTCGCCGTGCTTCCGGGCCTGTCCGCGGGCCTGCCGGGCGATGTCCACCCGCTGCTGGGGCAGGCCACGCTCACCATCGGTACCATCGCGGGCGGGACGGCGATCAACCTGGTACCCGATCTCTGCACCGCCGATCTCGACCTGCGGTTCCTTCCCGGCCAGGACCCCGACGCCCTCACGGACGCGCTCGCCGCACCGGGGCTGGGCATCGAGCGGCTCGACCTCAAGCCGCCGGTGGAGACGCCGGTGGACGACCCCTTCGTCCGGCTCTGCCTCGCCCAGGCGGCGCGCCTGCGCGGGGTGCCGCTCTCGCCGCGCGGGGTCGCCTACTTCTCCGACGCCTGCGTGCTCGCCCCGGCCTTCGGCCTGTCCATGGTCATCATCGGGCCCGGGATGCTGGGCGGGTCGGGCGCGGTGGACGAAAGCTGCGCCCTGTCCGACGTGGATCTCGCCGCGCGCATCTTTGCGCGCATCGCGCGGGCCCGGCTCGGGTGAGGGCGGGCGAAGGCCTCGCCCAGGTGGCGGTCGAGGACCGCGCGGGCTGGCGCGCCTGGCTCGCCGACCATCACGGGCAGGCGGGCAGCGTTTGGGCCGTCACCTGGAAGCAGGGCCAGCCCCTGCACGTTCCCCGAAGCGTTGTGGTCGAGGAGGCGCTCTGCTGGGGCTGGATCGACAGCCTGCCGCGCAAGCTCGACGCGGCGCGCACCATGCTCCTTGTCTCGCCCCGGCGCCCGGGGTCGAACTGGAGCCGGATCAACCGCGATCTCGTGGCGCGCCTGACGGCCGAGGGGCGGATGGCGCCCCCGGGGCTCGCCGCCGTCGCGCGGTCGCAGGGCGACGGCACGTGGGACGCGCTCGATGCGGTCGAGGCGCTGGAGGTGCCGCCCGATCTGGCCGCGGCACTTGCCGCCGACCCGGTGGCCGCGCGGTT
>JANNOT010000099.1:0-1648 GCA_031399375.1 Paraoceanicella sp. | reverse complement strand
GGGCGAGGCGGGCGGGATCACCCAGCATATCGGCGCCTATCAGGTGACGATCCCGTCGGGGGCCAAGATCACCTTCCTCGACACGCCGGGCCATGCCGCGTTCACGTCGATGCGCGCGCGCGGCGCGCAGGTGACGGATGTAGTGATCCTGTTGGTCGCGGCCGATGACAGCGTGATGCCCCAGACCATCGAGGCGATTAGCCATGCGAAGGCGGCGGGCGTCCCGATGATCGTGGCGATCAACAAGATCGACAAGCCGAGCGCGGATGCCCACAAGGTCCGCCTCGAGCTGCTCCAGCACGAGGTGGTGGTCGAGGAGATGTCGGGCGACGTGCTCGATGTCGAGGTGTCGGCCGTCACGCGCAAGGGGCTCGACACCCTGCTCGAGACCATCTCGCTCCAGGCCGAGGTGCTCGACCTGCGGGCCAACCCCTATCGCGCGGCCGAGGGCGCGGTGATCGAGGCCAAGCTCGACACCGGTCGCGGCCCGGTCGCGACCGTGCTGGTCCAGCGCGGCACCCTGCGCCAGGGCGATGTCTTTGTGGTCGGCGAGCAGTGGGGCAAGGTCCGCGCGCTCGTGAACGACAAGGGCGAGCGGATCGACGAGGCGGGTCCCTCCGTCCCCGTCGAGGTGCTCGGCCTGACCGGAACCCCCACGGCTGGCGACACGCTGAACGTGGTCGAAAGCGAGGCAAAGGCCCGCGAGATCGCAGACTATCGCATCCGCCTCAGCCGCGACCGGAATGCCGCCACGGGTGCGCGCTCGTCGCTCGACCAGCTTCTGGCCCAGGCGAAGTCCGGGGCCGTGGCCGAGCTTCCGCTCGTGGTCAAGGGCGACGTCCAGGGATCGGTCGAGGCGATCGTCCAATCGATGGAGAAGGTCGGCAACGAAGAGGTCAAGGTCCGCGTCCTGCATTCGGGCGTGGGTGCCATCACCGAGTCCGACGTCACGCTTGCCGAGGCGAGCCGGGCGCCGATCATCGGGTTCAACGTCCGCGCCAACGCCCCCGCCCGCGAGGCCGCCGCCCAGAAGGGCGTGGAGATCCGCTACTACTCGATCATCTACAACCTGATCGATGACGTGAAGGCGGCGGCGTCGGGGCTCCTGTCCCCCGAGGTCAAGGAAACCTTCATCGGCTATGCCGAGATCCGCCAGGTCTTCAAGGTCTCGGGCGTCGGAAAGGTCGCGGGCTGCATGGTCACCGAAGGCGTCGCACGCCGGGATGCGGGCGTCCGCCTGCTGCGCGACAACGTCGTGATCCACGAGGGCAAGCTCAAGACACTCAAGCGCTTCAAGGACGAAGTGCGCGAGGTCCGCGGCGGCCAGGAATGCGGCATGGCGTTCGAGAACTACGAGGACATCCGCGAGGGCGATGTCATCGAAATCTTCACGACCGAATCAATCGAGCGCACCCTCGCCTGACCGGGCAACACCGGATGACGACGGGGGCGCCATGGGGCGCCCCTTTTCGTTTGTGCCCCCCTTCACCCGCGCGCGGCCTTGGGCTATCCACGGCGGGCCGTCAGGGAGTTTCCGTTTGGCACATATCGTCGTGTTGGGAAACGAAAAGGGCGGATCGGGCAAATCCACGACGGCGATGCACCTCTTCGTCGCGCTCGCCCGGTCGGGGGCGCGGGTGGGGGCGCT
>JANNOT010000090.1:0-13732 GCA_031399375.1 Paraoceanicella sp. | reverse complement strand
GCTGCGCGCCGGGGGCGTGCTCGACTGACGCCGCGGCGCCCCCACGCGCGGGCGCCGCACCCCAGGGCCGGTTCAGGGAAAGATCAGGCCGTCCGGCGGCAGGCTGACGAGCGCGACAAGTCCCACGAGCGCCTGCGGGATGCGCCGCATCTCGGCGCCGCTGCCGTCGCCATCCGCCCCGAAAAGCGCCTCGAACGCGGGCTGGGGCATGGTGAAGGTGATGAGCGCACCGTCCTGTCCGGCCACGCGCGCGCCATCGGCTGCCAGGATCGCCGCCACGCGCGCCGCAGCCCCCGACGCCACCGGATCGGCAAGCAGCACAGAGAACCGTCGCACACCACTCACCGCAGGACCGTCGCCCCGTCAGGTGTCGCAGGCTGGCCGGCGGCCTCGACCGGGTCTGTCGTCATCATCGCGCATCTCCGTCGGGAACGGGTCGCATGGCACCCCGCACCGTCGAACCCTAGCCTGCGGGTGTTCGTTCCCCGTCACGCCGCAGCACCACGACACCCCGTACCCTGTGACGCAGCCGTCACGGCGCCGCCCGATGATCCTGCCCCGGGCGCGTGCATCCTGCCGCGCCGGTTGGACCAAGGGGGACCACCATCATGCCAATCCGCTACCAGGTCGACGCGCTCGAGGTACAGGACACCGCGGCGTTCGGCGAAGCCGTCATCAAGATTGCCCTGGGCAACGGCCCGAAGGGCCCCATGACGGTGGCCGATTTCAGGGCCACGTATCCCCAGGCCTGGGCTGCCCTCGCCCTGCCCGCCGGCGGCGTGCCGGATGACGATACGGTCACCGTGATCCAGGGGACGACCAGCAATCACATCGTCAACGTACCGCCCCTGCACAAGCTTCTGCCGATGATCGAGGCGCTGGGGAAGGAGCCGACCAATTTCGTTCCTGCGTCCGATCTCGGGTTCGACCCCCTGGACCCGCCGAAGGTCGGAACCAAAACCGTGCCGCCGCAGCCGTTCCCCTACCCGTTCCCGGCCTATTACATCCAGCTTCTGTCGGGCTATGGCGGGGCGAACCCGATGAGCGAATTCGACATCTTCCTGAACCGCGTCGGCGACTATGCCGTCGCGGGTTGCCGGTAGGTCGAAGCGAACGGACCGGATCAGTCGGCGGGCGTCGGGCAGGTTCCGGGCACCGGCGCCCCCGCGAAGGCAAGCCCGTCGCGCAACGCCGCCCAGGCGTCGTGGGAGCGGATGGGATAGCAGTGCAGCAGCCAGGCCGTCATGGCCCCTTCGGTTGGTGCGTCCGGCCCGGACCAGAGCCCGCGGATCTGGGCGAAGAACCGGGCCAGCACCCGGCGTGCGTCATCCATCCGGCCGGTATGGGCCAGGGCTGCGGCCTGCCAGGCGGTGATGTAGTAGGTGGCCCCGGTGCCCCGTTGCGCCGCAATCGCTGCCCCGGCGAAATCATGGGCCATGAAGCGCACGCCGGCATTATAGGCCCAGTGCAGCGGCGTGACCCCGAGGCCGAGTTCCACCATGTGCTCACCAAGCTGGATCGCCTCCGTCACCTCGCCGCAATAGGCAAAGCCAAGCGAGGAGGAGACGAGCGTCCAGGGATCGTTCTCGTTCAGCTCGCAGCCGATGCGGAACGTCTGTACGGCGCTGTCGTGATCGCCGTTGAGCGCGAAGGACCAGGCGAGCGTGAGCTGCGCCTTGGCATCGAGCGGGTCGAGCGACACCCCGCGCGCGGCGATGTCGAGCGCCTCGGTATGCACCACCCGCGACCGGTAGAGCCCGGGCCGCAGGTGATGGCGTGCGTTCAGCACCTGCGCGAGGCCGACATAGGCCGGTGCGAAATCCGGATGCCCGTCGATCACGCTGCGAAAGATCCCCTCCGCACGGTCATCGCTGTCGGGTCGCCAGCGGCTCATCAGCGCCTGGCCCAGCGTCCAAGCGTCATGCGCCGAAAGATCGAGCGCCGGGACCGAGCCCAGCCGGGCAAGCCGATCGGCCGAAAGGTGCAGGCTCGACGCGATCGCCAGTCGCCGGACGGCCCGGCGCTGCAGGCCGAGCCATGCCGCCGAGGTTACAGGTATCCGCTCGCTCCAGATCACGTCGCCGAGGTGGATGTCGCGGAACGTCAGGATGAGGTCCGCGCCCTCTGCGGTCCGAAGGGCCCGCGCAGACGCGGCGATCGCGGGCGTGTCATGCGACAGCGCGGGCGCCACGGGTGCCGGATCGACCTGATCGATCACGCGCCATTCGCGGAACCGGCACAGCGCCGCCACGAAATCGTGCCGCAGGCCGATGACACGCAG
This sequence comes from Paraoceanicella sp., assembly GCA_031399375.1. Taxonomy (GTDB): domain Bacteria; phylum Pseudomonadota; class Alphaproteobacteria; order Rhodobacterales; family Rhodobacteraceae; genus Paroceanicella. The sequence continues at coordinate 11,451 of JANNOT010000090.1, read as the reverse complement.
CGCATCGTCATCCCTGAGACCGTCGCACTCGAACGCATCGACCCGCAGCACCGGCGGGCGGCGCCCAGGCCAGGCACCTGAGCGGGACGGCGTGCGGTCGAGCGGCGGCATCGCGGCGGCGGACAGGGTCGGGGGGAGCGCGGGAAGCGTTGCCGCCGCCGGTTCGGGAATGGTGTCCGACGCCGCCTGCTTGATCTCCACGATCAGTCGCTGGGTTTCTTCCGAGGGCAACGCGTCGAACTCGCGGTCGAGCTCCTTCCAGAGCCGCTCATAGACCGACATCGCCGCCGAAACCTGTCCGAGCGCCTGATAGCTTCGCATCAGGAACCGGCATGCCGCTTCGTGCGTCGGTTCCATCCGCAGGAGCACCCGCGCGATGTCGACCCCCGCCGGATCCGCGGTGGCGACCTCGGCAAGCGCCTCGCCCAATGCTGTCACCGCATCCTCGTGCAGACGCTGCCGGCGGACACGGAGCCAGTTGGCAAAGTTCGGATCGACGAAATCCAGGCCCGCAAGTGCCTCCAGAAAGGCGTGCGGCGTGGTGTTGAGAAGCGCGGGCGCCCCACCTGCCCGGATCGCCGCCATCGCGTCGATCAGGTCCACCCGGACCCGCGACGGGTCGAGCTGGATGAAATCGCCCACGCTGCGCAAAATCTCGCCCCCCGTGATGTCGAGACTGTCGCGCAGGCGGTGCAGCGTCTGCCGCAGCGCGGCGCGCGCGGCGGGCTCGCCCTGCTCGCTCCAGAGCAGCGCCAGAAGTTCGTCGCGCGACATGCCCCGGGGCAGCGACAGCGCGAGCAGCGCAAGAAGCGCCCGCGTCTTGCGGCCACCCAGAGGCAACTCCCTGTCCCCGAACACGAGGCGGACGTTGTCCGTCAAATGAATCGAGAGCATCCTCGTGCACCGGTGTCGCTTGGCAGGTTGATTACGGCGAGCGTCGCCTCCCAATAGCAGGGCGCGTATCCAGTAGAATGCCTGGCTTTCGCCGTGATCGGCAACTCTTATCTGCAACCGAAAGAAATTCGTTACTGGCGGCAGCAATCCTGGCGCGCACTGGACGGGGACGCGCCGCCCCGCCCCCCTCACACCGCGGCGAGGTACTGGTGAAGCTGGGCGACCACCCCCGCGCCTTCGCCGATGGCGCTGCCAACGCGCTTCACGGACCCCGCGCGTACGTCCCCGATGGCGAACACGCCGGGCACCGCGGTTTGCAGCGGCAGGGCCGCGGCTCCGGTGCAGACGAAACCGTGGCGGTCGAGTGCGACGGGGCAGCCGGCGAGCCAGCCTGTTGCAGGATCGGCCCCAACGAAGAGAAACACGTTGCGGATCGGCCCCGCGTCGGTCGCGCCGGTATCGCGGTGGCGCCAGGTGACGCCCCGCAGGCCGCTCGCGTCGCCCGAGAGCGCGGTGATTTCGGTGCGGGTCATCAATTCGATCGCCGGGTTCGCCTCGATCCGGTCGATCAGGTAGCGCGACATCGTGGCGGCGAGCCCCTCGCCGCGCACCATCATGCGCACGCGGGCGGCATGTCCGGCGAGATAGACCGCCGCCTGCCCCGCCGAGTTGCCGCCGCCGACCAGGATCACCTCCTGGCGGGCGCAGAACTGCGCCTCGACGGGCGAGGCCCAGTACCAGACGCCGCGGCCCTCGAATTCGGCGAGCCCGGGCAGGTCCGGGCGCCGGTAGCGCGCGCCCGACGCGATCACGACTGCCCGGGCGCGGAACCGCCGGTCGTCCTCGGTCCTCAGGACATGGGTGTCCCCGGTGCAGTCGAGACCCGCGATCCGGGCTGGAATCGCAACCTCGGCGCCGAATTTCTGTGCCTGGACGAAGCCGCGTGCGGTGAGCGCCTGGCCGGTGATCCCGGTGGGAAAGCCGAAATAGTTCTCGATCCGCGCACTCGCGCCCGCCTGGCCGCCGAAGCCCTGGGCATCGAGGACAAGAACCGAGAGCCCCTCGGACGCGGCATAGACGGCACTCGCGAGCCCGGCAGGACCCGCGCCCACGATCGCCACGTCGTAGAGCCGCGCGTCATCGCCCGTGCCGATCAGGCCCAGGGCGGCGGCGAGCGCCGTCTCGGTCGGCGCGCGCAGCACCCCGCCCGTGGGGAGCACGACCAGCGGCCAGTCGGCGTCGCCGGGGGCGAAGGGGGCCGCGATGGCCGCGGCGGCCTCGTCGCCCGCAGGGTCGAGCGCGCGGAACGGAAACCCGTTGCGGCGCAGGAACCCCGCAAGGCGCACACGCCCGGGATGGTCGGCCGGCGCGATCAGCAGGGGCCCCCCCGCCGCCCGGTCGATCAGGCCCGTACGCCGCAGGATCAGGGCCCGCACGATCCGCTCGCCCAGATCGGCCTCGGCGATGATCAGCGCCCGCAGGTCGGCCGGGCTCAGCACCCTCAGCACCCCGTCCTCGAGCGCGCGCCCGCCCACCAGCGCGGGCTTGCCCGACAGCCCCGTGACCTCGCCGATCAGCGCGCCCGGCCCATGCTCGGCCACCGGCGTCTCGCTGCCCCGGCCATCGGCCTGCGCAATCCGCACCCGGCCCGACAGCACAACCATCAGGCCGATGCCAGTGTCGCCGACGGAAAAGAGCACCTCGCCCGCCTGCACGGTGCGCAACGTGCCGAACCGGGCCGCGCGGGCGAGGTCCGCGTCCGACAGCGTCGGAAACGTGTCGGCGGTGCGGGGGGCGGACGCGTCGGCGCTCATGCCCGCACCCTGCGGGCCCGCCGCGGCATCCCGGTTGCCGGGTGGTCCGCGCCGCCCGACGCGGCCGCGGGGGACGCGGGGCAGGGCGCGCCGCCCCCGCGCACATCCCCGGGGTCCCGGGGCAGGACCCTGCCCCCCGCGCCATCCCCGTGACGCCCGGTCATGCCGCGACGGTCCATACCGCTCTCCTCGCCCCAGATCGACCGCGAGGGTTGGCGGCCCGCCCGCCCGATCGCAAGCGCAAAGACCCGGGCAGCGGCGATTTGCGCAAGATCGCTCCCGCGGCGCACCGACCGCGCCGCCAGCATACGCCGCACCCGATGGCGGCGCCGTCGGGGACCAGAGGGCGGAGGCGGGGTCGCGGCGGATGGTCCGCGCCATCGCAATGCGTCCGCCGCCCGTCCCTCCCCCAAACCCGCGAGTGTCGCGCGGGTCACGAATCGTGCACCTTTGTGACTGAGAACCGGCGCTGCGATCAGCCCATCCCCCCCCTCCAGACCGGGCGCTGGTTCTCGACCCCCCCCCACGGCGCACGGGATGCGAACGCTCGCGCAGTACCCCAGTGCCGCGCGCGCGGTGTCAGTACCCCAACGCTGCGCGCGCGTCGGGGGCCGTCGGCAGCGGGGCCTCCTTCTGCGCGATCACCGGCAGGGCCGCGCAGTGGCGCCGGTTCTCCTCGACCCAGTGCGCCGCCGCGGGACCGAGGTCGAAGGCGTCGGCGATCGCCCGGACCGGGCAGGCGGGGATGCAGGCCCCGCAATCGATGCAGACCGCGGGATCGATCCAGAGCCGGGCGGCATCGCCGTGGAAACAGTCCACCGGGCAGATCTCCACGCACTCGGTATAGCGGCAGAGCGCGCAGTTCTGCGTCACCACATGGGGCATCGGCGGCCCGCCCGTCAGTTCGACGCGCGGATGTCGACCCGCGTGTCGGAGAACGCGGGGGCGCGCCCGAAATCGCCCATCTCGGCGGCATTGGCCGCGTTGACCGTCGCCCCGCCCGGCACCGCCCCCGGCCAGTGGCCGGTGGGCGACTGCACCACCCCCCGGCGCACCGCGGCGCTGACCACGGCGACGGCGCGGAATTCGCCCGCCCGGCTCAGCACGCGGACCGTCGTGCCCTCGCCTATGCCGCGGGTCTCGGCATCGGCGGGGTGGATGACCACGTGCTGTGCCCCGGCATGGGCGATCTGGCGGGCGAGGTTGCCGTATCCCGAATTCAGGAAAGCGTGGGATTTGGGTGACATGAGGCTCAGTGGAAAATCCGGCGACGCAGGTTCGGGGGCAGTCCAATGGGGCAGCGGGTCGATGGGCGTGCCGTCCTGGTGGTCGTTCGAGCCCTGGCGGAACACGTCGAGCACGAAATTTCCCATCGCCGCCATCGACGCCTCCAGCTCCACCCGGCCAGAGGGGGTGGGGAACCCGCCCTCGGCATGGGGGGCATAGCGGTCTGCGGGGGGTAGGGAAAGCCGCGCCCAGCCATCGCGCTTCAGCCGCTCGAGCGTGATGCCCGCCAGCGCCGGCGCGGTCCAGTCATAGGCGTCGCGGGCCATCTCCTCGTCCGTCCGGGCAAAATGCGGGTCCTCGATCCCCATGGTCCGGGCGAGCCTGCGGAAGAGCTCGGCATTGGGTACCGCCTCGCCCAGCGGCGCGATCCAGGGCTGGTTGAGCGCGAGGTAGAAATGCCCCCAGGAGAACATGATGTCGAACTGCTCCGCCTGGGTCGTCGCGGGCAGGACGATGTCGGCATGGAGCGCGGTGTCGGTCAGGAACTGCTCGCTGACCACGGTGAAGAGATCCTCGCGCAGCAGGCCCGCGCGGATCTTTGCCTGTTCCGGCGCCATGACCATGGGATTGGCGTTGTAGACGAAGAGCGCGCGGATCGGCGGGTCGAGCGGCAACTCACCCGTCAGCGCCCGGCCGAGCAGCCACTGGTTCAGCACGCGGGTGCCGGGCGTGATCCAGTCGGGGCGCATCAGCCCCGCCCAGTTGATCGGGAACGCCCAGAGCGGAAGCTGGAGGATCCCGCCCCCCGGCCGCCGCCACGCGCCCACCAGGGCGGGCAGCGCGCAGAGCGCGCGCACCGCCTGCCCACCGTTCGAGTTGCGCTCAATGGCGACGCCGATGCGGATGGCCGAGGGCGGGGTGGTGGCATAGGCACGGGCCAGGCGCACGATGTCCTCGGCCGCGACGCCCGTGATCTCGGCCACCCGCGCCGGGGAATACTCCGCCGCCCGGGCGGCGAGGGCCGCGTACCCTGTGGTGTAGCGGTCCACATAGTCCCGGTCCACCAGCCCCTCGGCGACGATCACGTGGATCATCCCGAGGGCGAGCGCCGCGTCGGTCCCGGGCCGCAGCGCGATGTGCCAGTCCGCGGCCTCGGCCGTCCGGGTGCGCACCGGATCGACCACCACCACCGTCGCCCCGTTCTTCTGCGCCTCGGCGATGAAGGGCCACATGTGGACATTGGTGCTGACGGGGTTGGCAGCGAAGAGCAGGATGAACTTCGAATGGCGGAAGCTTTCCGGATCCATGCCCGCGGTGGGGCCGACCGACATGATGTAGGCGGTCGAGGCGCCTGAATCGCAGAACGTCCGTTCGCTGATCGTGGCGCCGAGGCGGTTGAAGAATGCGTCCCCGACATTCAGCCCGTTCAGCGTGCCCTGGGTTCCGAGATAGCTGTAGGGCAGGATCGCCGTCGGCCCATCCTCGGCGATGATCGTGCGCCAGCGTGCGCCGATCTCCGCCAGCGCCTCGTCCCAGCCGATGGAGACGAAGGCGCCGCTTCCCTTCGGCCCGCTGCGGCGCAGGGGGGTCAGGACGCGGTCGGGGCTGTGCACCCGCTCCTCGTAATGGTTGACCTTCACGCAGAGCCGCCCGGCGGTGAACGGGTGGGAGGGATCGCCCCGGACCGAGGTGACGCGGCCCCCGCCCACCTCGGCCAGGATCGCGCAGGTGTCGGGGCAGTCATGGGGGCAGGCGCCCAGGACCGTGCCGTCGGTGCGTTCCATCCCTGCATCCTCCCCTGGCCGGCCGCGGACCCTGCCGCGGCGCGCTGAAGGGTCGAGCTTAGGGGCCGCAGCGCCTGCGTCTTGCCCCGCACGGACCAATGTCTTGACTGGGACGGACCTCGGCCCGCTTACTGGCCCGATGGGATGGTGACGGGGGAGGTGGGACAGCGCAGCCATGGCCGCCGGGATGCGATCCGTTGCCCGTCCCACGCTACCCCCCGCCGGGGTCCTGGGCGCGACGGCGCTCGTCGCCCTCTCCACCGATGGCGTGCGGATCCAGGAGCGGGTGGAGTTCTGGCAGGAGATGGTCCTGCGGCTTTTCGCCGATGTGGAGATCGCGGCCGGCCCGGCGGGGTCGATCCCGGACCGCTTCTTCGGCCGGATGCAGTCGCGCCTCGTGCGCGATATCCGCGTGACCCGGGTCGAGGCGGCCGCCCAGACCGTCGCGCGGCGCCATCCCGATGCCCGCGCGGCCTACGAGGACTGCTATTTCGCGGTGGTCATGACCGCGGGCACCCAGCGGCTGGAACAGGACGGGCGCATCGCGGTGCTCGGCCCGGGGGACTTTGCGATCTATGACGGCGCGCGTCCCCACCGGCTGGGGTTCTCGGACCGCTGGGGCGAGGTGATCGTGAACATTCCGCGCCCCGCGCTGCACCGGGTCCTGCCCCAGGCCGGGCGCTGCACCGCGGTGCGCATCGCGGGCGACAGTCCGCTCGGCCAGGTCCTTGCGCGGTTCCTGCTGGGGATCGGGCGGGATCTCGGGCGGCTCGATGCGGCAGCACTCGGTGCACGGGCGGACCAGGGCGTGGGGCTGATCGGGGGTGCGCTCGCGGGGCTCGCGGGGGCGGCGGACCCGGCCGCTCCGTCGCGCGCGGCCACGCTGGCGCGCGCCCTGGCCCATGTCGCGCGGAATCTCGGCGACCCCACGCTGTCACCCGAGGCGATCGGGGCCGCACTCGGCCGGTCACCGCGCTATCTCAACCGCCTCTTCGCCGAGACGGGCACATCGCTCATGCGCCATGTCTGGGCCGAACGGCTGGACCGCTGCCGGGCCGATCTCACGGTCGGCGGCGATGCGCCGGGGCGGATCGGTGCGGTGGCCCTGCGCTGGGGCTTCAACGACCTGTCGCATTTCAGCCGTGCGTTCCGCGACCGCTTCGGCGCCTCGCCGCGCGAATTCGCCAGGGGCGCGGTGCGGGTCAGCGCGCCGTGACGCCCGCCGCCTCGGCCTCGGGCGCCGCCGGGCCCGGCCGGGCAAGGACCGCGATCAGATCATCCGCCGCATCGCGGGCGAGGGTGTCGCAGTTTGCCAGCCCCTGGGAAAACGGCTGGCGCTCCAGCAGCTGGGGCATGGCGAGGCAGTAGACCGGCGCGGTCCCCGCCCGAAGGCGCAGGCGGAACGGCGCCTCGACCGGGGGATGCGCGGGATCGAGCGCTGCGACCAGCCCGGGAAAGGGCAGCGCCGCGAGCGGCGCGGCCGCCTGGCCGCGTGCATCGACCATCGCATCGAACGCGATCGTCTCGTCGGCCATCGACACCGTGACGCCCCCGCCCTCCACGTCCCCGAACACCGCATCGTCGCCGGACGCCACGACGTCGAGCACCCCGGCCTCGTGCAACGCCAGGAGCCGGGCGAGCGACAGATGCGGGACGGCCGCGTAGCAATCGGCAAAGACCGGCAGAAGATGCCGGGCGAAGCGGTCCCAGTCCCCGGGGTCGAGATGGCGCAGCGCCGCGTCCACCACCTCATGCCCGCGCAGCAGGGTATAGCGGAATGCGATCGTTTCCCTGCGCCGCATGCTCGCGCGCGCCTCGGCGAGGGTGTCGCGCAAGGCGCGGAACGCGCCGCGGTTCTGGCGATCGGCGAAATAGGCCTCGGCGAACCCTTCGACCGTATGCCCCTCGGGCCCCAGCGCATCCACATAGGCGGGGTCCGTCTCTGCCAGCTCGGCGAGCACCAGCGCAAACACCCGGTCGAGCAGGCCCCCGGCGCCCCGCGCCACCTCGGCCTCGACCGCGTGGGGGGTGAGGCGGACCAGCGCCTCGTAGGGATAGGGATAGTAGAAATCCGCCTCGGGCAGGACGCCCTTGCGCGACACCATCGTGATGCGCAGCCCCTCGGCCGCCGGCCCGGGCAGCCAGAGCAGCCGCGGGCCGCTTGGCACGAAGGACCCGTGGGCATGGGCGAGCGCCACGGCCACATCCACGGCCGAGAGCGAGGAGCCGAGAATCCCGATCCGCCCGGGCGGCAGCCCTGTCACGCCGCCCACGGGCCAGGGCGACAGGAGCGTGGCATCACCGACCCGCGGCGTCTCGGGCCAGACATGGCCGGTGGTGATCAGGACAGCGTCGGCATCGACCGACCCCGCACCCCCGCCGAGATCCACGCGCATCGCCGCCCCGGCGGGCGCCACATCCGCGACCTCGCGCCCGGTCAGGAAGCGCACGCAGTGACCTGCCGCCTGCGCCCGGTCGAGCACCGCCTCCGCCTCGTCGCGAAGATAGGCGCCCAGAAGCGTGCGCGGATAGAACGCGCGGGGGGACACGTCGTCAGGCGACAGTTCCCACTCGTCGAGCTCGCGCGCGGGCTGGGTCTTGAGCCATCCGTAGAGCGACCGGGTCAGGGGCGGGATCTCGCGGCTGAACGCGTTGCAGAGCATGTAGTCGGCGTTCGTCCCCTCGGCATAGGGCATCCCCGGGCCGATCGTATCACCCCGGTCGATGATCGTGATGTCCAAGGGTTCGGTGCCCTTGGTCAGATGCTTGAGCGCATAAATCCCCATCGGCCCGCCACCGACGATCACGATGCGCGGCGTGCTGCCGACCGAACGGTCGCGCAGGCTCACATCCGCAGTGTCACTATCGGCCTCGCGCGTCATGCCATCCATCCGGGTCCCGCCGTGCTGCCCCGGCGTCATCCAACGCGGGCGGGCCGCATCGGTTCCCCGGCCGGGTACCAGAAACCCTGCCCGTTCCGGCCTGCGACGGTTAGGGCAGGGAACGTCACGCGCGCCCAGCGGTTCTGGATGTATGGGGCAGTTCCGGCTGCCGCCACCCGAATGCCCAGCAAGGAGACACGTGGATGACCGCGCCCGATACACAGATCGAAAAGCAGGTGAAACGCCATCGGCCCTCGCTGATCGGAATAGCGGTCGCCCTCGCCATCGTGGTGGGGCTGATCGTGTTCTGGGTGATCTCGGGCAGCCAGTCCACCCCCGACCCCACCAGCGGTGTGGGCGTCGACACGACACCCAACGAACCTGCGACCGCGCCGCCGAGCAACTGACAGCGGCGGTGCGGCGGCCCTGCGGGGCCAGCCCGGCCCCGCAACGATCGCCCGCACCGCCGTCATGCGCGACGGGCGTTCAGCCGTTGAGGACGGTCCCGCCACCGGGGTGCAGCACCTGCCCGGATGAGCGACACGATGGCGCCCCGGGTGGCGGCGTAATCTACGAGCGCGGACCCGGGCTGATGATCCCCAGACTGGAGAGGCAGCAGGGTCGTGGAACGTGCTCGATCTTGACCCGGTGAAATGCGACGCTCCGTGGCGCGCATTCGCGGGCATGGGCCCGCAGATTGGCCGGCCGGGCCCCCGGGAAGGGCCCGTCCCATGGTCCAGGGCCTCGGATCGCGGCTCAGGCGCGCGAGCGGCGGCGGGTCGTCATCGGTTCGACACCGTGGAGCGCGGCGGTACCGGCCAGGGCCGCGCCATCGGGATCATTCGCGTCCATCCCGGCACCGGTCATCCCCGCGTCTTCCAACGCCGCATCGTCCATCTCGCCCGCAGCGTCCGGGCCCGGCGCCGCTGCCTCGAGCTCTGCCCGTGCCGTGTCCCAGTGGCGCTCCGCTGCGCCCTCCGGGCGGCCTTCCTCGTCCCAGAGCGCATAGGCGCGCTGACGGACGGCGTCCTCGTCGATGTGATGTCCTGTCATGGTGGTCTCCTGTCGGGGTGGGGCCTGCGGCGGCCGAGACGCCGCGCGCCTGAAACGCCCCACCCGCGCCGGGCGTTCCCGCATCCCGCTTTCTTTCCGCAGGCGCTGATCGGGGGGAACCTTGATGCGGCCGCGCACTTGTCTTGGCGACAGCCCAGCACCGGAGAGAGCCCCATGTTCCTGCGCATCGACGCCCTGCAAACCGCCCTGCCCGCCCCAGCGCGGCAGGATCCCAACGCCGCCGCGGCGCTCCAGGAACTGCTGGGGGGCAAGTATGGCGAGATGTCGACGCTGGGGAACTACCTGTTCCAGAGCTTCAACTTCCGCTCCAAGAGCAAGCTGCGCCCGTTCTACAGCCTCGTGGCCGCGATCACGGCCGAGGAACTGGGGCATGTGGAACTGGTCAGCAACGGGGTGGCCATGCTCGCCAACGGGCCCGACGGCGACGCGGACGAAAGCGATGGCGGCGACATCTCGGGCGCGCCGTACGAGGCGATGAAGGACATCCGCCTCGCGGCGGCGTTCTTCTCGCACGCAGGCGGGGCCATGCCGGTCAACAGCAACGGCGCGTCCTGGAACGCCGACATGATCACGACCACGGGCAACGTGATCGTCGATCTGCTGCACAACTTTCACCTCGAATGCGGCGCCCGGCTGCACAAGCTGCGGGTCTACGAGACGCTGAGCGATCCGACCGGGCGCGAAGTCTGCGGGTACCTGCTGGTCCGCGGATCGGTCCACGCCCATGCCTATGCGCTCGCGATCAAGCAGTTGACCGGCGTGGACATCGCCAAGATGCTGCCGACGCCCAACATCAACCTCGACCGCATCCCCGAATGCCAGAAATACCTCGACGAGGGCGCGCACCGGCGCCTCTACACCTTCAGCCCGTCGGACTACAGTGAGATCGCGTCGATCTGGGGCGGCGGCGAAGGCGCCCTGCCCGGCGACCCGCCGGGCAAGCTCGAGGTCATTGACGGCACGCCGGACGGGGCGAAAATCCACGACCTGACCGGCGATTCGTCGGTCTTCACCCCGAACTATGCCCCCGAGGAAATGTTCGAGATCGCCCAGAAGCTGCACGCCAAGAGCCGCTGACCCGCAGGACGGGCTGCGGGTGCACCGGCCCCGCAGCCCCTCGGCGCCCGCGTCTTGGCTGAAACCGCGGCGGTTCCCGCGGTTTGCCCAGGGCGCTCCCGCGCTTCCATCCCGGGATCGGCTGGTGAACGTCCGCTGGTGGCAAGACCCGGCGCCCTTGCGCCGCGGTTGCCCTCGACCATTGGGCCCGCAGGATGCCCCGGCCTGCGCAGGGACCGGTCGTCAAGGTGTGCGGGTTTGCGAGACCATACCGCATCCCACGGTCCCACGGTCCGGTTGCATCCCCCGATCACAGAGCGGTCCCGACCCCCGACGCACCCCGTGGGAAACGCCTTATGAGAAGCGCGTGGCTGCGATGTCCTCCGCCGTCGCATGCGTGCTGAGGGGGTGGTCCAGACTGGAACGCTCCCGTTTCTCCAGATCATCTTAAGCGTACGCGGGTACCTCGCGTTCGTCATGGCCGACACCGTGTCATTTACCGCATAGGCCGCCTTGGTCACGCAATTGCTGCGGCAAAGACCATCGACGCCACGGGAGCTTGCGTTCCGGTTCCCGACTCGCGCGCCCGGATGGGATGGCCTCGCTGACGATGGCCCTAAGCCTGCAGCAGCGCGCGATCAGCGCCTCGAATTTCCGCACGACCTGCCTGCCCGACAGCGCGGTGTCGGAGAGGGCCGGGGGGCATTCCTTCGTGACGTC
>JANNOT010000047.1:0-5189 GCA_031399375.1 Paraoceanicella sp. | reverse complement strand
TCGGCCGAGACGAGCCCCGCCTCGGGGAACACCACCCCCTGCAGGAGCCGGGTCAGGAAGTAGCTGCGCCCCTGGCCAGAGCCCGACCCGATCGCCTGCCGCCCGATGCCGAAGGTGCGCGCCATGCCCATCATCAGCCGGTCGATGGGCGTCCCCTCCTGGGTGCCGGAGGTGAGGTAGACGCCACGCAGGAGCTGGCGGTCCTCGAACCGGCTGTCTTGGAACACCTCGGCCAGGAAAGCCTGCGCAACGCCCCGCAGGCTCGCAAGCTGCTGGGGCAGGCCGTGGATCAGGCTGCGGCGCGAGGGGTCCGTCTCCTGCTGCATCCGCTCGAGCGACTGGTCGTTGAGCGCGCGCAGCAGGGCGTCGAACTCCGCCTCGAACGCGGCGACGGGCGAGCCCGCCTCGCCCCGCGCGGGCAGCGGCAGGGTAAAGCCCCAGACCTGCTCGCGCGCATCCTTGCCCAGCGTCTCGAAGAACTCCGCGAACCCCGCGATCAGGTCCGCCTTGGTGAAAAGCACATAGACCGGAAACCGCACGCCCAGCCGTGCGCGCAGCTCGGACAGCCGCTTGCGGATGGCGCCGGCATGGGCCCGCCGGGCGGGGGTCGTCGAGCAGCGAGAGGTCCGACAGGCTGATCGCCACCAGCGCGCCGTTGATCGGCTGGCGGGCACGGTATTTCTTGAGGATGTCGAGAAAGCCGTCCCATGCCTTCTGGTCCTGGACCGAGTCGCTGTCCTGGGTGGTGTAGCGGCCTGCCGTGTCGATCAGCACCGCCTCGTTGGTGAACCACCAGTCGCAGTTGCGCGTGCCCCCGACGCCCCCCACCGCCGTCCTGCCCATCTGGTCGGCGAGGGGAAAGGTGACGCCGGAATTCACGATGGCCGTGGTCTTGCCAGCCCCGGGAGGCCCGATCATCACGTACCAGGGTAGTTGGTAGAGATGCCGGCGCCCGAACCGCCCGCCGAGCTTGGAGCGGCGCAGGAGGGTCAGCGCCTCCTCCATCCGGCCCCGGACCTCGCCCATCTCGGCCTTGAGCGCGAGATCGGCGGGATCTACCGCGGCCGCGATCTCCGTCGCCATCCGGCCGTCCTGCGCCCGCCTGCGCAGCATCACGACGAGGATGACGATGGTCGCGACCAGGTAGAGCGCGCCGATGGCGATGCCGCGCACCCCTGCCTCGTCAAGCGGACGGATGTCGCCCACCCCCAGCAGGGGCCCGAGAAACCAGAGCGCCAGCGACAGCACCGTGACGGAGAAGAGCACGATGGCGGGCAGCGAGATCAGGGCATTCAGGACCCGGCGCATGGCTCAGCTTTCCTTCATCAGGATGACTTCGATCCGGCGGTTCTCGCCCCGGCCCGCGGCGGTCGCATTGTCGGCGATCGGCTCCTTGTCCGCCCGCCCCTCGGCCGTCATCCGGCCCGGCTCGGCGACCGACAGCGCCATCTCCTTCATCACCGCCTGGGCGCGGGCGAGCGAGAGGTGGGTGTTGGATGGGAACCGCGCGGTGCGGATCGGCTGGTTGTCCGAATGGCCCGCGACGATGACGGGCCCGGTTTCCTGGTTCAGCGCCTCGGCGATGCGCTGCATCAGCCCGGCGAATTCGGGCTTCAGCCGGTCCGAGCCCGAGGGGAACATCCCCGCCCCCTTGATGCGCACCATCACGGTGTTGCCGGTTTCCACCACGCTCACAAGGCCCTGGTCGATCTCGGGCTTGAGGAACGCGCGCAGCTTCTGCGCCCGGCTTTCGGCGGCGACCTCGGGCGGCGGCGCGGGTGGTGCGGGCGGCGGGGGCGCGGCGCGGGCGAGCGTCACGACCCCACCCGCGTTCAGCGTGGCAAGCTGGCCCTGGAGGCGTTCTGTCTCGCCCGACAGCATCCAGCCGAGCACGAACCAGATCAGCCCGAGCAGCCCCGCGGTTGCCCCGGCGATCCCCCAAAGTGGCAGCCATGCCGAAAGGGGCCGGTGCGGCACGTCAAGCCCGCGCCAGTGCGGGGAAAGGTCCGTCTCCAGCGGCCCGCGATGGGCGCGGATGAGCTTCGCGAGCCCCTCGCGCAGGGTCTGGAGCTTGGTGCCGCCGCGGTCCTCGACCCGCAGCCGCCCCTCGAACCCGAGGCTGAGGCAGACATAGATGAACTCCAGGAGCTGGCGGTTGTTGGCCGGGTCCTTTTCCAGCCGGGCAAGCAGGTCGTAGAAGCGCTCGCCCCCGCTCGTCTCCTTGTGGAACGTGCCGACCATGGACTGGGTCGTCCAGCTCGACCGCCCGCCCCATGGGGTGTTCAGCACCACATCGTCGATCGTGGCGCAGAGCGCATAGCGCGCCACCTGCACCTGCTGGACGGGCAGCTTTGCATGCAGCGCGCGCTGCTCGAACGCCTGGATTTCGCGCACCACGCTGTCGCGCAAGGCATCGGGGTCGGCGTGCTGGGCGCGGTTGCGGATGCGGCCCACGAGGGCAAAGATCGGGGCGGCGGCGGCGTTCAGCGGGTTGAGGCCGGTCGCCCCCTCGCCCAGATCGACCCCCGTGGGTGCGGGGCCCGGGGGCGGGGCGACGGGGGCCGCCGGGGCGGGTGCCGCCGCGGGCCGCCGCCCGCCGGGGTTGAGCTGGACGACCGTCTTGGCGGTGTCTGAGGGTTCGGCGAAGGGATCGTCACGGCCCATGGGTCTCTCCTCAGCGCTCGCGGATCGCCCAGAGCTCCATCTCCAGCCCCGGGAATTCCCCCGCGACATGGATGGCGAGCCCGCCGGACGTGGTCATCTGCTTCCAGTAGGGGCTGTCGCGGTCCAGCTCGAAATAGACCACGCCCGCGTGGTAGGGGATCTGGCGCGGCGCGACCGGCAGGGGCCGCAGCGCCACGCCCGGCAGGGCCGAGTTCACGAGCTGGCGGATGCTTTCCACCGGCCCGAGCTTGGCCTGGTTGGGAAAATGCCGCCGCACCGCCTCGGCCGGCACGTCGGCCTTCGCCGCCATGACGAACGTGGCTGCGGTCAGGAGCCGCTTGTCCGCGATCATCGCGACCGACACGCCGTATTTGCGCGGCTCGATCGGGATCGGAATCGCCGTCTGCTCGAGCACCGCACTCAGGTACTGGCGCAGCGCCCGCATCACCGGCTGGAACGTCGCGGTCAGATTGTCATGCTGGTAGAGCGGGAACTCGGGCGCGCGCTTTTCGGCCGTCATGAAGGTGGAAAGCTCGCCCGCGAGCCCGATGCACGCAAGATAGAGCATCGCGGGGTGGGCGTTCTCGATCGACACCAGGTGGCGGATCTGCGGCAAGGCGCGGTTCACGCTGATCAGGAGCAGGAAATCCGCGATCTCGGCCACCCCGCGCGATGGCCCGCTATCCGACAGCCGCCCCGCAAGCGCATCCGCCCGGTGCGCCAGCAGCCCCTCGACCTCGCGCAGGAAGCCCATCAGGTTGGGCGCCGCGCGCGCGTCAAGGCAGGACGGGATGAACCCGCGGTCGAGCACCACCTCGCCGTCCGGGCGCACCTCGATGATGCGGGCCAGCGGGATCACGAGCTGTCCCGCAAGATCGTCGAGATCGAGCGCGAAGGCGAGCTGAAGCTTTGCCACCGCGAGCGTGACGGGCGCGCGCTCGGCGCCCACCACGTTCGGCGTCTCGACCTCCGCGGGCCGGAACCGGGCGGCGGTGCGGTCGGCATCGCCGAGCTCGACCTCCATCGCCCCTTCGAGCCGCGCAGGAATGGCGAGGTAGACGACGGCGTTCCTGACCTCGCGCGGGACGTCGAGCGCGGGGGGGTGGTCGTCCGATTGCGGTACGCGGAACGGCGCCCCATCCGGCGTCAGCCCGGCGCACCCGCGCAGCGCGATCCTGCCCAGGCGCAGAAGGTCGTCGTCGAGCTCGAGCCGCGTGAACCCCCAGCCATAGGTCGCGATGCCCCGGAGCGCCCCGGCCACCAGCCCCTCGGCATAGCGGTCGGTCTGCTGGAAATGCTGGGGCTGAAGGAAGAGCCCCTCGCTCCAGACGACCTTGTTGTCCCAGGCCACGCGGGCTCCCTTCGCTACTGGCTGGCCGAAACCGCGACGGCGCTGCCGCCCACGGTCGCGGTCACGGTGTTGGCCGTCCGGGGGACGAGGGGCGCCGCGCCCCGCCAGCCCGCGCGCCCGATGTCGCGGTAGCCCGCCACGACCCCCACATGGGTGACGGGCTGGTCGAAGCTGCGTGCGTCGCGAATGCTCTGCCCGGGGCTCAGGAGGTAATCGTCCACCGCGATCAGGTCCGGTCCCAGCGCCGCCTCCGCCCCCTCGGCCAGCACGAAGTAATCCGCGGTGGAAAACCGGGCCTGGGATCCGAGATAGACCACCCGCACCTTGGCGGGCGCGCTGCCATTCATGTCCGCGCTTCCCGTCAGGGCAAGGGTGACGGTCGTGGGGGGTGGCGGCCCGCCGCAGGCCGCGAGGGCAAGCGCGCCGAGGGCCAGCGCGGCCGCGAGGCGGGTGCGGCGGTGGAACGGTCGGGTCATCGGCATCCTCCGGGTCAGAGCTTCTTGACCTGCGCCTGATAGGCGCGGGCGAATTCGCGGCCGAAAAGCGCCTGGAAATCATCCTCGGCTTCCCTGGCGATGTCGGCGTAGAGGCTCTCGAACGCCTCCCAATAGCGCTTTTTGCGCCCGCCAAGCATGTCGGCGATGACCCCGCCCGTATCGATGCGCCCCTTGAGCCGCTCGGGATCGAAGCGGGCGAGCAGGGCCTCGAGCGCGGCCTGCATGCCCACCATCATCGCGACCTCGTGGGCCTTCACATCCTCCAGCGCCTCGCGCGCCGCGGCGGGGGCGTCGAGATAGCCAGGCCGCGACGGGTGGACCATGGCCTCGATCGCCTGGTCCGGGCTGACCGAAAACTTGATGGGATTGTTCCCGTCCATCGCGATCATGGTCTGGGCCAGGCGGAATTCGTTCTTGACCTGGGCGCGGGCCATCAGGACCTCGCGCAGCCCGGTGACGAGGGTGCGGAACGCGGTCCCGAGCCGCGCCATCACCGCCTCCAGCTCTTCGGGCGGGATGTCGAGCCCGTCCGCCCCTGCGGCGCGCAGGAAGGCGCGGGTGGCCGCATCCGGACCCCCTGCCGACAGCGCCTCCCGCAAGGGGGCGGTGCGCGGGCGCGGCGGCGGGTCGAGGCCCGGCATGGTGGTGGCCGCGAGCGGCCCGGCAGCCGCCGCGCG
>JANNOT010000043.1:0-4811 GCA_031399375.1 Paraoceanicella sp. | reverse complement strand
CGCCTGTGGCATCGACGTCGGGCCGGGATCGCCGGTCGGGTCACCGCGATTCTGCGGGCAAGTGGCGTGGATTGCTGTTGCCGCTATTTCAGGCAAAACATTTGCGGCCTGAAAACTTGCCGTTTCAACTATCTTATTCTTGGACTTCCCACAAGGGCGGGGGGTTACTACAACCCCGGCAGGACGGTCTTTAGAGGGCGGCGCCACGGATGGATGACAACCGGCAGGCCATGGCCCTGTCCGCGGGCATAGCGTCGGTTGCGGTGGCGCTGGTGCTGGTGGGGCTGAAGCTCTGGGGCCTGGGGGTCACCGGTGCGCTGTCGATCGCGGCGAGCCTGACGGATTCCGCGCTCGACCTTCTCGTCTCGCTCGGCAGCCTTGCGGCGATCCGCTACGCTGCGCGGCCCCCCGACAGCGAGCATGCCTTCGGCCATACCTCGGCCGAGGATCTCGCGGCACTGGGCCAGGCCGTGCTCGTCTCCATCTCGGCCGGCGTGATCGCGCTCGGTGCCGTCGGGCGGCTGATCGCGACCGATCCGCCGCCGCTGATGGACGAGGCGCAGGGGATTGCGGTCATGGTGGCCTCGACCGCAATCACCGCTGGGCTGGTCTGGTGGCAGCGGCGCGTGGCCAGGCGCACGGGGTCGAAGGTGGTCGCGGCGGACTCGGTCCATTACCTCGCCGACATCGTGCCCTCGATCGGGGCGATCATTGCGCTCCTCGCCTCGTCGGTGTTCGGGCTGGGACAGATCGATTCCATCATCGCCCTCGCGGGGGCGGTCATGCTGCTGGTCGCAGGCGCGCGCATCGGCAAGACGGCGTGGGACGCGCTGATGGACCGTGCCGCGGATGTCGAGACGATCGGGCGCATTGAGCGGGTCCTGACCGCCTGGCCCGGCCTGCACGGCTATCACGACCTCAAGACCCGCACCGCCGGGGCGAAGGTGTTCGTGCAGGTCCATATCGAGCTTGACGGGGCGCAGAGCCTGTCGGACGCCCACGCGATCGGTGCCTCGCTTCGGCGCGCGATCATGGTCGCGGTTCCGCAGGCCGAGGTGATCGTGCACAAGGACCCTGTCCGCGACCCTAGGCCGCCCGGTCCAGGCCCCGCTGGCGGATGAGCGCCTCGACCCCCGGCAGCTTGCCGCGAAAGGCCGTGTAGAGCTCTGCCGCATCGCGCGACCCGCCGGCGGCATAGATGTAGCGCGCCAGGCGCGCGGCCATGCCCGGATCGAACGCGTCACCGGTTTCCTTGAACGCGGCAAAGGCATCCGCGTCCATCACCTCGGACCACATGTAGCTGTAGTAGCCGCTGGAATACCCGTCGCCTGCAAACACATGCGCGAAATGCGGCGTCGCGTGGCGCATCGTGATCGCGGACGGC
Source organism: Paraoceanicella sp. (assembly GCA_031399375.1). Classification (GTDB taxonomy): domain Bacteria; phylum Pseudomonadota; class Alphaproteobacteria; order Rhodobacterales; family Rhodobacteraceae; genus Paroceanicella. The sequence goes on along the minus strand of JANNOT010000043.1, from coordinate 3,427 downwards.
ATGGCGAGGGCGGCGAGGCTCTGCGCCTGCGCCGCCATCGGGTCCGCGGGTGCGGGACCGGCGTGAAAGTCGAGATCGACGATGGCCGAGGCGACGTACTCGACCGTGCGGAACCCCTGGTCGAAATTCTCCGCCGCCAGCAGACGGTCGAGCAGGCCCTGCGGCATCGGCGCGCCGGTCGTCGCGTGGCGGGCGAAGCGCGCCAGGACGTCCGGCTCGCTCAGCCAGTGCTCATAGAGCTGGCTGGGCAACTCGACGAAATCGCGCGCGACAGCGGTACCCGACAGGAATTCGTAGGTCACGTCCGACATCAGCGCGTGAAGCGCATGGCCGAATTCGTGAAAGAGCGTGCGCGCGTCGTCGAAGGTCAGGAGCGTGGGCTCGCCCGCCGGGGCCTTGGCAAAGTTGCAGACGTTCACGACGATGGGCCGGACCTCGCCATCCAGCCGCGACTGGCTGCGGAACCCCGAACACCAGGCCCCCGAGCGCTTCGCGGGCCGCGCGAAATCATCGGCGATGAAGACGCCCATGTGCCGCTCGCCCCGCCGGACCTCCCACGCCCGGGCGTCGGGGTGGTAGAGATCGGCCTCGATCGGGTGAAAGCTCAGCCCGAAAAGCCGGGTTGCACAGTCAAAGGACGCGGCCCGCACACCGTCGAGCGCGAGGTAGGGCTTCAGCTCCGCCTCGTCAAGGTCGTACTCCGCCCGGCGCAGCCGCTCGGCGTAAAAGCGCCAGTCCCAGGGCGCAAGCGCGTCGTTGACCCCGTCGGCATGCATCAGCGCCGTCAGCTTTTCGGCGTCCCGTTCGGCCTGTGCGCGCGCGGGCGTCCAGACCGCCATCAGAAGATCGCGCACCGCGTCGGGCGTCCGCGCCATTTCGGGTTCCAGCTTGTAGGCGGCAAAGCTCGGGTAGCCGAGCAGCCGCGCCCGTTCCTCGCGCAGCGCGAGCGTCTCGGCCACGATGGCGCGATTGTCGGTCTCGCCCCCCATCTCCCCACGCGCGACCCAGGCGCGGAACGCGCGCTCGCGAAGGTCGCGGCGGGGCGAGAACTGGAGGAAGGGAACGATCAGCGAGCGCGACAGGGTGATCACGTGCCCCTCGCGTCCCCGCTCCCGCGCGGCCTCGGCCGCCGCGGCGATCAGGAACCCGGGCAGCCCGTCCAGGTCGCCCCCCGAAAGCGGCATCTCCCACGCCCGCTCGTCGGCGAGCAGGTTCTGGCCGAACGCGGTGCCGAGGGTGGCGAGACGCTGGAGCACCTCGGAGAGCCGTGCGCGTCCCGCAGGATCGAGCCGGGCGCCCGAGCGCACGAACATGCGGTGGTAAAGCTCGACCAGGCGCACCTGCTCGGGATCAAGACCCGCCCCGTGCCGGGCCCCATGGACCGCATCGACCCGGGCGAAGAGGCGGGCATCCATCAGCGTTGCGGCCCGGTGCGCGGCGAGCCGGGGCGACAGGTCGCGCTGCAACGCCTCGCGCGCGGGGTTGCTGTCGGTACCGGCCAGGTTCCAGAAGACGCCGCCCACCCGCTCGAGGAGCGCCTCGGCCCGCTCCAGCGCCAGAATCGTGTTGGCGAAATCGGGCGATGCCGGGTCGTTCGCCACGGCGTCGTTCGCGGCCCGTGCGGCAACAAGGGCCGCGTCGAAGGCCGGGGCGAAGTCATCGTCGGCCAGCGCAGCGAAGGGGGGCAGCCCGAACGGTCCGGCAAACGGGGCGAGCAGCGGGTTCGTCTCGGTCGTCATGGGATCGGCGCCCTCATCCTGATGCGGTGACGCGATACGCGTCCCGGCAGTGCAACGGTAGAGCGATTCCCACCCTTGTCCCAGATGCGATCTTCGCCCGCGATGCGCGCGCCCTCAGCCCTTGCGCCCCCAGGTATAGATCGAGGTGACGGCGTAGTTCCAGACCGCGCCCACCGTCACCCCCGCCACGGCCGACCAGACCCAGTCGAGCCGCGCCCCCCCGATCATGTGGTCATAGGCATAGACTGCGACGCCGATATTCGCCGCGGCCCCGACCGAGCAGGCGGCCAGAAAGCTCGCCCAGCCGGTCAGCATCCGCCAGCCCGTCAGCCGCCGGTCGCGGTAGGTGACCGCGTTGTTGACGAAGAAGTTGAAGGTCATGGCGAGCAGGGTCGCCACCGTCTGCGCGACGCCGAACCCCAGGCCCCCGCGCAGCGCGAGCGCCAGCACGCCAAGATGCACGATCAGCCCGAAGCCGCCCACCGCGCAGAACACGAGGAACTTGACCGGCAGCCAGCGCCCCACGGTCTTGTCAAGCAGGAGCATCCCGAATTCGACCACCGCGGCCTCGTCGAGCTTGCTCGCCCCGGCCTGGCGGGCGCGGAAGGTGTAGGGGATCTCCTCGACCCGCAGCGGGGCGGGGGCAGAGGCGAGGATGTCGAGCAGGATCTTGAACCCCACGCCCGAGAGGCGCCGCGCCACCGCCTCGAAGGTCGGGCGGGCGAGCATGAAATACCCGCTCATCGGGTCCGCCAGCTCCACCCCCGTCGCCCAGCGGCCAAGGCGGGTGGCCAGGCGCGAGACGTTCAGGCGCCGGGCGTCCCAGTTCCCCGTCCCCCCGCCGGGGACGTAGCGCGACCCGACTGCGACCCCCGCCCCGGCGCGCACGGCGCCCAGCATCGCGGGCAGGATCGCCTCGTCATGCTGGAGATCGCCATCCATCACCGCGAGCACGGGGGCCGCACTGGCGAACATCCCCTCGATGCAGGCCGAACTCAGCCCCCGCCGCCCCACCCGCTGGAGGCAGCGCACCCGCGGGTCAGCCCGCGCGAGGTCCCGCACCAGGGCCGCCGTGCCGTCCGGGCTGTCGTCGTCGACGAAGATCACCTCCCACGCGACCGCATGCAGCGCGGCATCGAGCCGGGCGACGAGCGCCGCGACATTCTGCGCCTCGTTGAAGGTGGGCACGATGACCGACAGCTCAACGCCCCCGCGGGCAAGCGGGGCCGCATCGGCGGCACGCGGGGCGGCGGCATAGGTCATGGCACCCGTCTCCCTGCCACGGTCGGCAGGGCGGCGGCAAGGGGCGACCGGGGCGGGATGAACCCCTGCCGCCGATCCGTCCCCCGCGCGACGTCTGCATCCGCCACGACCTTCGCGCCATCCGCGCGACCCGCGCCGCCTCGCGCGCGCGCCCGCGTCCTCGCGAGCCGCGCCGGGGTCCGTTGCCGCCACGCCGACCCTCGGCTAGAGAAGCGCACCCGATCCTGAAGGAGCACCTCCGAGTGAGGCCGGACGACACCGCGGCGCTTGGCCGGCTCGCCCTCGCGCTGGGGGCGGTCTGGTGCGCGGCATTCGCGCTTCTCGGCGTGCCGCTCGGGTTCCACCTCTATGGCGACGGGTCGATCTTTTCCTACGCGGTCGCCGCCGAGGATGCCTGGGCGTTCCACTGGCACAACATCTCGGGG
>JANNOT010000024.1:0-10671 GCA_031399375.1 Paraoceanicella sp. | reverse complement strand
CTGGGCCATGCGGCGCGCGATCACCTCCGGCCCGTCCTGACCCCGGCCAATCAGGCGCCGCTCCAGCTCCGCGATCGCCGGGGGCAGGATGAAGATCGATACGGCAGCATCGCGCAGGCCCGAATTGCGGATCTGCTGCCCGCCCTGCCAGTCGACGTCAAAGAGCACGTCGCGCCCGCGCGTGATCGCGGCCTCGACCGGCGCGCGCGGGCTGCCGTAGAGATTGCCGAACACCTCGGCCCATTCGAGCATCCCGCCCGCGGCCACCAGCGCCTCGAAATCCGCACGGGTTCGGAAATGGTACTCCCGCCCGTCGATCTCGCCCGGGCGTGGCGCGCGGGTGGTGGCGGAGACGGAGAACGAGATCTCCGGGTCGCTCGCCAGCAACCGGCGCGAGAGCGTGGATTTTCCCGCACCCGAGGGCGAGGAGAGGATCACGAGCAGCCCCCGGCGCGGCCGGGGGCGCGGATCATTCGACATTCTGGACCTGTTCGCGCATCTGATCGATCACGAGCTTGAGGTCGAGCCCGATGGCGGTCAATTCGGTCGATGCGGCCTTGGCACAGAGGGTGTTCGCCTCCCGGTTGAATTCCTGCGCCAGAAAGTCGAGCTTCCGCCCGACTGCGCCGGGGGCCGCGAGCAGCAGCCGGGCCGCGGCGACATGGGCGGTCAGGCGGTCGAGCTCCTCGGTCACGTCATGGCGCACGGCAAGAAGGGCGAGCTCCTGGGCGATCCGGGCGGGGTCGGTCTCTGCCCCCGCGTCGAGCAGCGCCGCCACCCGCTCGCGCAGGAGCGCGCCGCCCGGTGCCGCCCGCGCCTCTGCCGCCCCGCGCGCGGCGTCGATCCCGGCGGCGATCCGGTCGAGCTGGCCCGCGAGCATTCCCGCGATCGCCCGCCCCTCGGCCGCCCGCGATGCGGTGAAATCGGCGATCAGCGCGGGGATGTCGGCCTCCAGCCGGGCACGCCGGGCGGGGTCGAGGAATTCCCCCGACCCCTGCCCCGCAATCACCCCGGGCAGGGTCAGGAGCCGGTCGGCCGATGCGGGCGACAGCGCGAGCCCTGCGGCCATCGCCGCCTCCTCGGCCGCGCGCAGGGCCGCGACGGCCGCCGCGAGGCCCGCGGGATCGACGCCGAGCGCCCCGGCCCCGCCTGCCCGGTTCACCCGCAGCCCCAGGTGGAGCGTTCCCCGGCTGACAGCCCCGGCCGCCGCCGCCCGGATCGGGGGATCGAGCGCCTCCGCCCCCTCGGGCAGGCGCAGGCGCAGATCGAAGCCGCGCCCGTTCACGCCGCGCAGCTCCCATCGCCAAGCATAGGCGGCATCGGCACCGCTGCGCTCGGCGAACCCCGTCATGGACTGCATCCAGACCCCCATGGCCGCGCGCCGCGATGCGCGCAGCGGGGGCCCGTTTACCGCAAGGCGTTAACCTTTAACGCTATTTTAAGGAAGTACGAGACAGAATGCTAAAGTTGTCGTAGATTTTTGGTCACAGGCGATCGGGAACCACGGGGGTTCCGGCGGGTTCGAACGGGGTGTACCAGATGGCGCAGCGCATGAAGATCTCGGACCCGACACTCCAGACCCTGGCCGATTACTGGGAGCGTCTGCGCGCAGGCCGCGAGGCGCCGTACCGGTCGGAGATCGATCCCCGCCAGTTCGAGGGCGCACTGGAGCACATGTTCATCCTCGAACATCTGGGCGATGCCAACATCCGGGTCCGCCTCGCGGGCATGAGCCTCTGCGAGATGATGGGGATGGAGCTGCGCGGGATGAGCCTGCGCGCCCTGATGCGGGTCGAGGACCGCGCGGCGCTCGACGCCGCCCTGGCGCAGGTCCTGTCGGGTCCCAGCGTCGGGTATATCGAGCTTGACGCGCATACCCCGTCGGGCCGCACCCGGCGCGCGGCGATGGTGCTGCTGCCGCTGCGCAGCGATTTCGGCGACATCAGCCGCATCCTGGGCTGCCTGCGGGTGAAGGATGCCTCGCCCGAGGATGGTATTCCGCTGCGCTTCTCGATCCACGCCGCGACCATCCAGCCGGTGCAGGTCACGACAACCGCCGCCCAGGCGACCGCGACGGGTTCCCTGCCCGGCTTCGGCGAGCCGACCCCGGCCTTCGGCCATCTTCAGCCCGTGCTGCGCACCATCGAGGGTGGGGCGCAGCCCGCCGACCCCACGCCGCGGCGCGCCCGGCTTCGCCTCGTCAAGAACGACTGACGGCGTCACGGCGCGTATTCCGCGGCCCGGTAGCCCTGAAGCGCGAGAAGCGCGCCGAGGTCACCATGCGTGATGCGGGCGTGGGCCGCGGCGGCCACCGCGGGCTTGGCGCGGAACGCAACGCCAAGACCTGCTGCACCCAGCATCGCAAGATCGTTCGCCCCGTCGCCCACCGCCAGTGCGTCGGACGGGGGTAGGCCCGTTTCGGCACAGAGGGCGAGCAGCGTGTCGCGCTTTGCCTCCCGCCCGAGGATCGGCAAGGCGACCGCGCCCGTCAGGCGCCCCCGCTCGAAGATCAGCGTGTTGGCCCGGTGCCGGTGGAACCCCGCCGCAGCCGCCACCCGTTCGCTGAACCAGGTGAACCCGCCCGAGACGAGCGCCGTCACCGCCCCCGCCGCCGCCATGGTCGCGACCAGCGTGCGCGCGCCCGCGGTCAGGCGGATCCGCTCGGCCCAGGTCCTCTCCAGCGCCGCCTCGGGCAGGCCGCGCAGCAGCGCCACCCGGGCGGTCAGCGCGCCCTCGAAATCGAGCGCGCCCTGCATCGCGGCCTCGGTGATCGCCGCGACCTCGCGCCCCACGCCCGCAAGATCAGCGATCTCGTCGATGCACTCAACCGTGATGATCGTGCTGTCCATGTCCGCGAGGAGCAGACGCTTGCGCCGCGAACCTTCCGGCAGGAGGTTTGCATCGACCCCCGGCACCGCGACCGGCGCGTCGGCAACAAGCTCCACCGCATCCGGCCCCAGCCGGACCGGGTCACGGGCCCCAGCCGCCAGCGCCACCTCGACCGCGGCATCGGGCACGCCCTGCGCCGCGGTCAGGACCAGCACGCCCATTACTGCGCCGCGAGCGACCGGGCGGGCTGGCTGCGCTGGATTTCGTCCGCGACGAGGAACGCCAGTTCCAGCGCCTGGCTCGCGTTCAGCCGCGGGTCGCAGGCGGTGTGGTAGCGGTCGCGCAGATCCTCGTCCTTGACCGCGCTGACGCCGCCCGTGCACTCGGTCACGTCCTTGCCTGTCATCTCGAAATGCACGCCGCCCGGGTAGGTCCCGTGATCGCGGTGCAGCGCGAAGAACTCGCGCACCTCCGACAGCACCTTGTCGAAGGGGCGGGTCTTGTAGCCCGAGGGCGACTTGACCGTGTTCCCGTGCATGGGATCGCAGGACCAGACCACCGTGCGGCCCTCGGCCTTCACGGCCTCGATCAGCCGCGGGAGGTGGACGCCCACCTGCCCCGCACCGAACCGCGCAATCAGGGTCAGGCGGCCCGGCTCGTCGAGCGGGTTGAGCGTGTCGATCAGGCGGCGCAGATCGTCCACAGTCGTCGTCGGCCCGCATTTGAGCCCGATGGGGTTCAGCACCCCCCGGCAGAACTCGACATGTGCGCCGTCGGGCTGCCGGGTGCGGTCACCGATCCAGATCATGTGGCCCGATCCTGCGACGGTCTGGCCGGTCAGGCTGTCCACCCGGGTCAGCGCCTCCTCGTACTCGAGCAGGAGCGCCTCGTGGCTGGTATAGAAATCGACCCGGCGCATCCGCTCGGCATTGTCGGAATTGACACCCGCGGCGGTCATGAAGTCGAGCGCATGGCTGATCCTGTCGGCCATGTCGCGATATTTCTCGTAGCCCTCGCCCCCGGCGAACCCGAGGTTCCAGCTCTGCACCCGGTGAAGGTCGGCAAAGCCGCCTTGGCTGAACGCGCGCAGAAGGTTCAGCGTCGCCGCCGCCTGAGTGTAGGCCTGGAGCATCCGGGTGGGGTCGGGGATCCGCGCCTCGGGCGTGAAGTCGAAACCGTTGACGATGTCGCCGCGGTAGGAAGGCAGCTCGACACCATCCACTGTCTCGGTCGCAGCGGAGCGCGGCTTGGCGAACTGGCCCGCCATGCGCCCGACCTTCACCACCGGGCAGCGCGCGCCATAGGTCAGCACGACCGCCATCTGGAGCAGCACCTTGAACGTGTCGCGGATGTTGTCGGCGCCGAATTCCTCGAAGCTTTCCGCGCAGTCGCCGCCCTGGAGCAGGAACGCCTTGCCCTGGGCAACCTCGCCCAGCGACGCCTTCAGCGTGCGTGCCTCGCCTGCGAACACCAGCGGCGGGTACTTCGCAAGCTGCCGCTCGGCCGAGGCGAGCGCCACGGCATCGGGATAGTCCGGCATCTGGATGCGCGGGCGGTTGCGCCAGGTCGTCTTGGTCCAGGATGCGGGCATGGAAAACCTCCGAGCGTCACAACTTTGCAACTTTTCGCGTCTTATAGGCGATGGAACTGCCCAAGACCAGTGCGTTCCCGGCACGCCGATTTCCGCCCTTGACCTCGTCTCGCCCATGCCCTCACCGTCCTTGCGACACCCCGTTGGACCCATCCGCCCATGAGCGACCCGAGGCGCCCGAAGCCGCGCCGCTTCATCTTTCTTGTGCTCGAGCATGCGACGCTGCTGTCGTTTTCCTGTGCCATCGAGCCCCTGCGCCTCGCGAACCGGATCACGGGCAAGGTACTCTATACCTGGATGGTGGCGGCCGAGGATCGTGGGGGGGTCAGCTTTTCCAACGGCCTGCGCGTGACGCCCGACATGGGGCTCGAGGAGCTCGACCGCGACGACACGGTGCTCGTCTGCGGCGGGGTCAAGGTTGCCTCGGCCTCGTCCAAGGGCATCCTTGCGTGGCTGAGGCGCGAGGCGCGGCGGGGCGTGACGGTGGGGGGGGTGTGCACCGGCAGCCATACGGTCGCCAGGGCGGGCTTGCTCGACGGGCGCAAATGCACAATCCACTGGGAAAACCGCGACGCCTTCATCGAGGCGTTCCCGGAGGTGGAGCTGACGGGCCACATCTACGTCATCGACGGCAACCGCTGTTCCTCGGCCGGGGGCTCGGCCTCGGCCGACATGATGCTGAAAATCATCACCGACGAACACGGCACCGACCTCGCCGCCCAGGTCGCGGACCAGATGATCTACACCACCGTCCGGTCGGACCGCGACGAGCAGCGCCTGTCGATCCCGACCCGGATCGGCGTGCGCCACCCCAAGCTCGCCGCCGTGATCCGCCTGATGGAGGAGAAGATCGAGGAGCCCGAGAGCCCGTCCGAGCTCGCCGCCGCCGTGGGCATGTCCACGCGGCAGCTTGAGCGGCTCTTCCGCCGCTATCTCGACCGCAGCCCCAAGCGCTACTATATGGAACTGCGCCTGCAGAAGGCGCGCCATCTCCTGCTCCAGACCGAGATGAGCGTGATCAACGTGGCGCTCGCCTGCGGCTTCACCAGCCCATCGCATTTTTCCAAATGCTACCGGACCTGCTTTGACACCACCCCCTACCGCGAACGCGGCATGAGCCAGCCCGCGGGGCGCGAGGAGACCGAGCAGGCGTGACCTCCAGCTGTCGTCCGGGCGTGGTCGGGGCGATAGGATTCGAACCTACGACCTATGGTACCCAAAACCATCGCGCTACCAGACTGCGCCACGCCCCGACGACGGGGGTGTAGCGCGGGATCGGGCCGATGAAAAGGGTTCAGTCGCAAGGCCAGGCGGCGGTGCCCGCGGCGAAGCCCGGGTGGCGCAGCTCTGCGCCGGGGGCGATGCCGAGCGCTGCCGCGACCCCGCCATTGATCTCGAGCACCGCGCGCACCGGCGCGCCGGACGGGATCGGCGTCTCGTCCCGGGGGATCGCCCGCGGATGGATCCGCGTGACGACCCCCGCCGCGTCGACAAAAAGCATGTCGAGCGGGATCAACGTGTTGCGCATCCAGAACGACGTGGGCCGCACGGGGTCGAAAAGAAAGAGCATCCCCTCGGTCCGGGGCATCGCCTCGACGAACATCAGGCCCTGGGACTGTTCGGCGGGATCGTCGGCGACGCGCACCGAAAAGCGGGCCGTGCCGAACGGGCCGCGCAGGTCGACGACGTCAGGCGAGCAGGCAGCCGCTGCTGCGACGGCGGGCAGGATTGCGACCATCACGGCGATCACCAGGGCCTGCCCTGCCCCGGTCACGTCCGCAAACCCCGGTGACCGATCACTCCGGTGGGCGCGCCACGGCCACGGGCATCGCGCCGGGAACCGCCCCCGCCACCGCACGCTCCCACAGCGTGACCTCGGCCGCCATCCGCCCGCGCGGCCCCGCGATGATGCGGACCGCGACCGCCTCGCCGGGCGCAAGATCGCCGATCCCGCTGCGGCGCAGCACTTCCATATGGATGAAGATGTCCTCGGCCTGGCCGAAAATGTTGACGAAGCCGAAACCCTTGACCTTGTCGAACCACTTGACCCGGGCGGGTTCGAGCGGGCTGTCGACCACCACATCGTTCACGAAATCGGTGGGCCGGGGCTCCCTGATATCCGATGGCTGAGGGGTATGGAGCTGGTCGAGCGATATGATCCTGACCGCCTGGCGGCCCTTGTCGGTCCGCTGGACCTCGATGGCGATCCGCGCGCCTTCGGCAGCCGTGGCTGCACCGAACGCCCGCAACACATTGGCGTGCAACAGCACGTCGCCCTGGCCATCATCCGCGACGACAAAGCCATACCCCTTGGTCGTGTCGTACCACTTGATGTGGCCCACGACCTCGTTGCCCGTGTCCGGCATTCTTCCCCCAATTCCGTCCATCGCCGGACAAACGACCCGACGACGCAATATTACAGTGTCCACTGCCCCCGCAGCGTCACCCCCCCGCCGCGCATAATGCGCGACAATCGTCGGATGACAAGATAGAGTTTGTATAAAGTTCATACGTCTTGACCTATCGGATCCGCCCGCAATGCCCAGACCGGCCTGTCGCGTCATCCCGGCTCTGGCCGTCCTGTCGCTCGTGATCGCTGCCTGCACGCCGGCAGTCGCGCCCGCCCCACCCGCCCCATCGGCCGAGTTCCGGGCACCCGCCGGCGGACCACCGCTGATCGCCACCGGGCCGGATGGCGCGGCCGAGCTTGCGGCCGCGGCCGCGCGGGTTGGCGCGCCAGACCCGTCCGACCGCCGGCGCCTGCGCCCCGTCGCGGCGGCGATGCTGCCGCTGATCGCCGATGCGCCGGAGGGGCAGCGGTTTCGCGCCATTTCCGGGCCTCGCGCGCTGATCGCGGGGATCCCCGCGGCCCAGTGCCCCGCGCTGGTCGCCGAGGGTGGCGCCGACCGGAAGGGCGCGATCGCGCGCGCCGTCGCGGGCTGCTTCGCGGCCCTGACCGCGGCGGGCGCACCGCCGGATTGCGGATGCCAGCTTCTGGCCGAGGGCGACCTTCTCCTCGCCCCCGCCGATGCGTTTGCCTATGCCAAGGGCGTGCCCGCCCGGGTCATCAGCGCCGGTCGCCTGCTGCCGGAACGCTATGTCGCCTCGGCCAATGGCGACACGCTCACGCTCTATGCCGCGACCCGTCCGGTCTGGCGGGTTGCAGCGGGAACGCTCCAGCGGCTCGATCCGCCGGGGCCTGCGCTCGTCGCGACTCGGCGGCCCATCGGCCTGGACCGCGGTTGGATCCGCGCCCGCATCGATGCGCTGGATCCCGAGGGAAGGCCCGTGAGCGTCCTGATCGACCCCTGACGGCGCTCAGACGTGCTGGCCGCCGTTGATCTCGATCTCGACCCCCGAGACATACGAGCTTTCGGGGGTGCAGAGGTAGTAGATGGTCCGTGCCACCTCCTCGGGCTTGCCCAGGCGGCGCATCGGGATCGTCTCGACCAGCTTCTCTGTCCCGGGCGAGAGGATGTCCGTCTCGATCTCGCCCGGGGCGATGGCGTTGACGCGGATGCCGTGGGGACCGAAATCATGGGCCATCTCGCGGGTCAGCGCCGCGAGCGCAGCCTTGGACGTCGAATAGGCGGCACCGGCAAACGGGTGGACGCGCGCGCCCGCGATCGAGGTCACGTTGACCACGGCGCCCTTCGCCACCTTGAGCTCCTCGAAAAGCCCGCGAGCAAGCACGACGGAGGCGAAGAAATTGACGTGAAACACTTTTCCCCAGGTGCGCAGGTCGGTGGTCAGCGTGCTCAGCCGCTCACCCGCCTCGCCCTTGGGCGACACGCCGGCATTATTCACCAGCGCCTCGAGCCGCCCGGTGGTCAGGCGGCGGCGGATCTCGGCGATGGCGTCGATGGTCTGGGTAGGGTCCGAGAGATCGACCTGGATATGGTCCTCCTCGCCCGCATCCCAGGGGCAATCCTCGGGGAAGGGGTGGCGCGAACAGGTGATGACCCGCCAGCCCGCCGAGGAAAAGCGCTTGACCGTCGCATGCCCGATCCCCCGGCTCGCCCCGGTCAGGAGCAGCGTCTTGCGGTCGGCGGAATCGGCCATCGGTGTACCTCGCGCGCGGGCGTCGGTACCCGATTACTTCAATCGGGATAGGCGGGCAATGCCCGCCGCCCCCCTCACCAGCGCGACATGCGGGTGAACCCGATCCCCGCGAGGCGCCAGCGCGGATCGGCGGAGCTTCGGCTAAAGCTGAGGATCCGCGCGGTCTCCCCGGGCAGGATCAGGTCGGCGGTCGCGGTCTCGATCCAGTCCTCGCCTGCGGGCTGCTGCTGGACCTGCTGGCGCACCGGCGCAGCCTCGCGCTGCGGCGGCGCCATGCGAAGCTCCGCCGCCGGATGCGCGGCGATCGAGGCGAGCGGTTCCAGCTCCGGCCCGTAGAGCACGGCGGGGTCGATCCGTTCGGGGTCGATCAGCTCGCCAAGCGATGCCGGGTCCGCCTTCAACGCCGCCGACAGGACGGCCCGGACCGTTGCGGCAAGCTCGGGATCGCCCGATCCCGCGGTCAGCCGGGCGGCCGTCGCCTCCGGCGCCTCCAGCGCGCGCTGGATGGCAAAGAACGCCCGCGGGCCGGTGCGCGGATCGGCCAGGAACGCGACCTGCCACGGCGCGAGGTCGGGCGCCCCCGCAAGCGCCGCGAACCCCGCTGCGTCGAGCACGGGTATCCCATCGGCGGGGGCGCCCGCGGCGCGAAAGAGCACGGTCGCAGACCCCAGGGCCGAGAACGGGATCAGCCCGGCCTCCGGTACCTCCACCCGCTCGAGATTGACGGAACCGAGGGGGCCGTAGGCGATGCACCCCGATGACCACACCCGTTCGGGCAGCGCGCCGCAGACCGGCAGCATCGCATCCTCCACCGTGATCGCCGAAATGCGCGGGAGGTCGGTCTCGCCCGACAGCGACACGCTGACGAGCCGGAGCCGCCCGGGCCCGAACCTGATGCCGCCGAGCGTCGGCATCCCCCCTTCGGGCCCGAGGGCGAGGTCGAGCCAGACATCGAGCCCGAACCCGTCGCTTTCGAGGATCGCCGCGCGAAGCCGGTCGGCCGACAGCCCGATCAGGTCGTCGAGCGGCGGGGGTGGCTGGGACAGGTCGGCCAGCGGGCGCAGGATGTCAGCCGGCTCCACAACCCGGTCGCGCAGGCGGCTTAGCGCGTCGTTGAAGGCGATCTCCTCGGGGGCGGACGCGGCCTCGGTGTGCAGCGCGTCCTGCAGCTCCTCCCACACGGCGCGCGCCTCCTGCGCGGCCTGGGGCGACGGCGGGGCGACGGCGCCCGCGGGTGGAACGGACGAGACCGCCAGAAGCTCCTGCGCCACCGCCGCCAGCGCGTCGTTGCGCCCGCGCTCGGCCGCGATGGCCGCGGCGGCGCTGTCGCCAAGCTCGCCGATCAGGTCGCTCAGCTCGCCGATCCGCTGGGCGCGGCGTTCGAGATCAACCTCCTTCTTCTTGATCTCCTGATCGCGGGCCTCGAGCTGCGCCTGGGCACTGGCAAGCTCGCCCGTGCGGGTCTCGAGCTCCTTTTCGCGCCGGGCAAGCTCGGCCCGGGTCTGGTCGAGGGTGCGGGTTGTCTCCTCGGACCGCTCGCGGGCGGCGAGCTCGGCAAGCTGGCTCTGGTAGGACTTTTCGCGCAGGCCCTCCGCCTCGCCCGAGATTGTCTTGAGCTTCTCGAACGCGTCCCCGACGATCGTCACCTGCTTGCCGCTGATGTCGGCAATATCCTGGTTGAAGGCGCGGAGTTGATCGAAGGCCGCATCCCTCTGGGCCTGCAATGAGGCGCGGTCGGCCGACCACTGGGCCTCGCGCTTCTCCTCGCGGGCGCGAAACTCCGCCTCGCGCCGGCCGTCCTGGTCCTGGAAGAAGTAGTAGATGCCCGCCACGGCCGCGAAGAAGATCAGGTAGATCACCGACTTCCCGAGCAGGTCAAAGATGCGGCCCAGCCCCTCGGCGGCGGCATCCGCCCAGGTTCGCCCCGTCACCGGCTTTGGCACGTCCTCGGACATTGCACGCTCCCCGCGCAATATCTAGCAGACTGGGCGGCGGGCGAGAAGTCGTCAGGGGTTCAGGCGGGTGACGTCCCAGCCCGCACCTGCCCGGGTCCACCTGTAGCGGTCGTGGAGCCGCGCGGGGCCGTCGGCCCAGAACTCGATTTCCACCGGACGGATGCGAAAGCCGCCCCAGAACGGCGGGCGCGGCGGGTTCGGGCCCTTGAGCGCCGTCACCTTCGCGACCTCGGC
>JANNOT010000016.1:0-6339 GCA_031399375.1 Paraoceanicella sp. | reverse complement strand
CTGCGGGCCTTCTTTCGCAAGATGGGCTGGCGGCGGGTGGTGGCGTTCCAGACGCGCAACCCGCTGCACCGCGCGCATCAGGAACTAACGTTCCGCGCCGCGCGCGACGCCCAGGCGAACCTGCTGATCCACCCGGTGGTGGGCATGACCAAGCCCGGCGACATCGACCATTTCACCCGGGTGCGCTGCTACGAGGCGGTGCTGGGCAAGTATCCGGCCGCGACCACGCATCTGAGCCTTCTCAACCTCGCCATGCGCATGGCGGGCCCGCGCGAGGCGGTCTGGCACGGGATCATCCGGCGCAACCACGGCTGCACCCAAATGATCGTGGGCCGCGACCATGCCGGTCCGGGCAAGAACAGCGCCGGCCAGGATTTCTACGGCCCCTATGACGCGCAGGAGCTCTTCCGCGCCCACCAGGCCGAGATCGGCGTCGAAATGGTCGATTTCAAGCATATGGTCTACGTCGCCGAGAAGGCGCAGTACGAGCCGCGCGACGAGGTGGCCGAGGGGATGACCATCCTCGACATCTCGGGCACCGAACTGCGGCGGCGGCTCCAGGAGGGGATCGAGATCCCCGACTGGTTCAGCTTTCCCGAGGTGGTGACGGAGCTGCGCCGCACCCATCCGCCGCGGGCGGCCCAGGGCTTCACGGTGTTTTTCACCGGCCTTTCGGGCTCGGGGAAATCCACCATCGCCAACGCCCTGATGGTCAAGCTGATGGAGATGGGGGGGCGGCCCGTCACGCTTCTGGACGGCGACGTGGTGCGCAAGCACCTGTCCTCGGAACTGGGCTTTTCCAAAGAGCACCGCGACATCAACATCCGCCGGATCGGGTATGTCGCCTCCGAGATCACCAAGAATGGCGGGATCGCGATCTGCGCCCCGATCGCCCCTTATGCCGCAACCCGCCGCGCGGTGCGCGAGATGGTCGAAGCGTCCGGCGCGTTCCTGGAAATCCACGTCGCGACCAGCCTGGAGGAATGCGAGCGGCGCGACCGGAAGGGGCTCTACCGCCTGGCGCGCGAGGGCAAGATCAAGGAATTCACCGGCATCTCGGACCCCTACGAGGCGCCCGTGACCCCCGAGGTCCGGCTCGACACCGAGGGGTCCAGCGTGGACGACTGCGCGCAGGTGGTGGTGCTGAAGCTCAAGGCGATGGGGCTGATCCGCGGCTAAGACCCATCCTTAGGGGTTTGGCAACGGAGCCGACACTATTTTCAAGGAAAGCCGAATCAGCCCGCGCGCGATCCCACCGCGCCGACCGATTGGGCCCGATGAAACTGGGTGACGGAGAACAGGGGCCGCCGATGGAAACGCTACGGGTCGAGACCCTGGAACGGGAGTATGAGGCGGTCCGCTCGCTGGCAAAGGTCGCGCTCGACGCGGCGCACCAGCATCACCTGCCGCCCACGCCCACGGTGTTCGAGGTGTTCTTCGAATACGCCGCGGACCCCAATTGCCCGGTGCGCGCATCGGTCGACAGCCTGACCGGCACGGCGGATTCGCTCAACATGGCGACCATCGAGCGGATCTACGAGGAACACCTGTCCAACCGCGGCCCGGGACAGGAAGTGATGCAGATCGGCACCCGGCTCGACACCCAGCTTGGCCAGATCGCCGAACTGGTCGAGACGCGGATCGGCCAGGACCAGGACTTCATCGGCAAGCTCGACCAGGCGGGCAAGGGCTTCTCGCTCTTTGCTCGCTCGCGCGACATGGGCGAGCAGATCCGCAACCTTGCCGAGGAAAGCCGCGCCCACGTGGCGCGCACCACCCTGTTCTCCAACGAGCTCGAACGGTCGCGGCGCGAGATCGAGGCGCTGCGCAAGGAACTCGCGGACCTGCAGAACAGCGTCAACCTCGACCACCTGACCGGCATCGCCAACCGCCGCCGGCTCGACGAGGTTCTGGCGGCCGAGGTCAAGGCGGCCCAGGCCGGACGCGGTCCGCTCTGCCTCGCGATCGCCGATCTCGACAAGTTCAAGGGAATCAACGACACCTTCGGCCACACCGTCGGCGACGCGATCCTGCGCCAGTTCGCGCAGCTCCTGCGCCAGAACGTGAAGGGGCAGGACACTCCCGCCCGCTTCGGGGGCGAGGAATTCGCAGTCGTGTTCCCCACCACCGCCCTGCTGGGGGCCCGCCACATCAGCGAACAGATCCGCCAGAAGCTCTATGCCAAGGCCTTCGTCCTGAGCACGTCGCGCCAGCCGATCGGCCATGTCTCGGTCTCGATCGGCGTCACGCAGCTGCGCCCCGACGATACGGTCGACACGCTGATCGACCGCGCGGACAAGCTGCTCTACAAAGCCAAGGAAGGCGGGCGCAACCAGGTCGTCAGCGCCGACTGAGCCCCCCCAACTGGCGCTCGGTCCCCAGACTGGCGCTTGGCTTACGGGCCGCTACCGCGCCTCGGCGATCCGTGCGGAGGCAAGGCCCGGGACCAGCTCTTCCGCATCATCGACCGCGGTGCGCACCGCAGCCCCCACCGCGTGGCGCTGGTCGGACGACAATTCGACCGCGCCACTGTAGCCGGGGATGCGCACCGTGACCTCGCGATGCGCGAACTTGATCCCCTCCTCGGCGAAGATCTCGCGGATGCGCTGGTAGACGAGCTTGCGCGTCGTCCACTGGTCGCCCGGGCGGGTCATGAACTTGACCCGGATGATCATCGCGCTGTCCTCCATCATGTAGACCCCCTGGGATTTCAGCGGCTGCACGAATTTCGGACCCTCGACGGGATGCTCCATCAGCTCTTGGCCCAGTTTCTTGATGACCTTGCGCACGTGCTCCACGTCGGTGTCATAGGTCAGCCGCAGCGGCAGCTTCATGATCACCCAGTCGCGGGAATAGTTGGTCAGGGACTTGATCTCGCCGAAGGGCACGGTGTTGAGCGGGCCGAGATGATGGCGCAGCTGGAACGAGCGGATCGAGATGCGCTCGACCGTCCCCTTCACCCCGCCCACGTCGATGTATTCCCCCTTGCGGAACGCATCGTCGAGCAGGAAGAACATGCCCGACAGCACGTCGCGCACGAGCGTCTGGGCGCCGAAGCCGATGGCGAGCCCCACGATCCCCGCCCCGGCGAAGAGCGGCGCGACATTCACCCCCAGTCGGAAGGCGATGATGAGCGCGACCGACACGGCGACGGTGAAGAGCACGAACCCGCGCACCAGCGGCAGGAGGGTGCCGATCCGGCTCGTCGCCATCACCTCGCCCTCGTCGCCGGGGGTCGAGCTTACGGGCTGGACCCCCTCGGCCTCGATCCGCCGGTCCATCCAGATCCGCAGGGCGTGAAAGAGGATGTAGCCCAGGAACGCCGTGTCGATCACGTCCTGGAGCATGTCGTAGAACGTGCCTTCGACGAAGATCTCCTCGCCGATCCAGAGCCGCAGCGTGACCCAGGCCGCGACACCCATTGCAAAGAGCGAGGCGGCCCGCCGCGCCAGATCCTCAAAGGTCCGCATGCCCCTGCGGCCGGGCAGCTCGACCGGGGCGGGGATCACGGGTGCGGCCTCCACCGGCTCGGGATCGCCGACGCGCGGCGGTATGGTCCGGGGGCCGATGATCGGGCTCGACCCGCTTCCCTCCTCGTCGTCATCGCCGTCCAGATCGCCCGAGTCGCCTTCGTAGTTTTCCATCAGGACCCGGCGGGCACCGGTCACCCGTTCCTCCTCCATCATCCGGCGCCGCGCCTCGGCCGCGCGGTTCATCGCCTCGACCACCCGCGCGCGGGCAAAGATGCGCTCGACGATAAAGACGGTGACGGCATAGACCAGAAAGCCGATCAGCAGGATCACGAAGGCCGAGGCGAGCCCGATCGACGCATCGAGCCCCATCACCAGCCGGAAGCTCTCCTCGACCCAGGCGAACACCAGGTAGCCCACCGTGAGCGGCGCCCAGACCAAGGAGGCGAGCGCGCCGATCCAGGGCGCCTCGCGCCGCGGGATGCCCGACAGGATCGCATTCGTCACCGCCCGCCGGTTGGCCACGACCGCCGCCGTCAGCAGCAAGGCGATCGCGAGGCTGACCAGGATGCGCAGGATCGCCACCACGTCCGGCGGGACCCCCACCAGCTCCAGCCACACCACCGCCGCGATCGACACGATGGCAAACGCCGAGGCCGGCGAGATCCAGCGATAGAGCATCACCGCCTCCACATCCGTCAGCCGTGGCAGGCGGTAGTTGGACAGATAGGGCGAGATGATCATGCGCCAGAGCGTGTCGATCATGATCATGCCCGCATAGGCGGTCAGCATCACCGCAACCGTCCGCAGGACCGCGGGGTTGGATTCGAAGAACGAGATCCCGACTCCCACCGCGATCAGGAGCGTGATGAGCACGCCCACGGCCGTGAGCCCGACCCGCGCGGCGAGCACGGGCAGCTTTTCCGCCATGCCGACCGGGTGCGGCTTCTGCAGGCTCATCATGATCGGCCGACCGACATAGGGGCCAAAGAGCATCGCCCCGGACCGTCCGATCAAGAGCAGCACGAGCACGAAAAGCGCCAGGCCGAGAAAGAAGTTCGGCCGCCCGTCCGGCGACGCCTCCGCAAGGGTCGAGCGGATGATCTCAGGCGTGTCGGGGAGCACCCGCAGGATGCGCGCCAGGCGCTGCTGGAACACACTGACCCCGCGCGTCGCGGTATCGATCATCGCGCCGGTCGATGCGGCGCCGATCTGCCCGTAGGCTTCCAGGTCGGGGGCGCTGCGGGCGAGCCCGGTTTCGGGCGTCGGCGGGGGGGGGGCCTCGGTGCCGGTCAGCGAGGGAAGCTGGCCCAGCGCCGCGCCCCCCCAGAGCAGGGCCACCAGCACCAGAAGCCGCCCCCACCGCCACCCTGTCATCGCGCCCTCTCGGTGTTGCGGATACCGCATGCCATCAAGACGATAGGTGTTCGCCCGCGGCGAGGAAAGGACCCATCGTCCCTGCCCCCGGCAAGGTGACAGCGCCGGACCAGCACCGCCGTGTGACCGCCCGCGCAGCCGAATTCCCGGACACGCGGCGAGAAAACGATTGCCACCACGCGCAAGACCGGCGCATCAGTAGCGGACGAAAGTCGGGCCTGTGCCGGGGGCGAAGGGGGATCCGGGCCGAGATGGATGGATCTTCAGCCTCGCGCACCCGGTCGCCGATCACACGGCGCGCCCTGCTCTACAGCCATGACACGTTCGGCCTGGGCCATCTCCGGCGGTCACGGACGATCGCGCAGGCGCTGACGGCGGCGGATCCGGGCCTTGCCGCGCTGATCGTCACAGGCTCGCCCATCGTGGGCCGGTTCGATTTCGCCGACCGGGTCGACCATGTGCGGCTGCCCGGCGTGGTCAAGCTCGCCGATGGCGACTATGCCTCGCACAATCTCGGGATCGAGATCGACGAGACGGTGCGCCTGCGTACCGAGATCCTGCGCGCGACGGACCATGCCTTTGCCCCCGATCTTGTGATCGTGGACAAGGAGGCCTGGGGGTTTCGCAACGAACTCGGCCCCACCCTGATGGCTGCGAAGGCACGCGGGGCACGGATCGTCCTCGGCATCCGCGACGTGCTCGACGAGCCGGTGAACCTGCGCGAGGAATGGGACCGCAAGGGCCATGTCGAGGCGATCGAGCGGTTCTACGACGAAATCTGGGTCTACGGCCTGCCCGGGATCTGCCGCCCGCTCGACGGGCTCGGCCTGTCGCCGCGGTGGGAGGCGGAGGGACGGGTGATCTATACCGGCTATCTGCGGCGCGAGATCCCCGACTGGGCCTCGATCGGGACCCGCCCGCCCAAGGATCCCTACATCCTCGTGACCACGGGTGGCGGGGGCGACGGGGCCCGGCTGATCGACTGGGTGCTCCAGGCCTACGAAAGCGACCCCACGCTCGATGTTCGTGCCGTCCTGGTCTACGGCCCCTTCATGGCGCCCGAGGCACGGCATGATTTCGACCGGCGCGCCGCCCGGCTGGGACGCCGGGTGCAGGTGCTGAGCTTCGACAGCCGGCTGGAGCGCTGGCTCGCGCGCGCGACCGGCGTGGTCGCCATGGGCGGCTACAACACGTTCTGCGAGATCCTGACGCTCAACAAGCCCGCCGTGATCGCCCCCCGCAGCTTCCCGCGCGAGGAGCAGTTGATCCGCGCCCGGGCCGCCGAGCGCCTCGGCCTCGTGCGCATGCTCCACGAGCCGCGCGACGGCTCGGGGCCCGAGGTGATGGTGGCCGCCATCGAGGGGCTGCTGACCCAGTCCGAGCCCCTGACGGCCGAGGTTCCGGGCCTGCTCGACGGGCTCGACATCATCACCGCGCTCGCGCGGCGCCTCGATCCCGCCCATGCCGGGGTGGCGTGAGGGTCGAGACCCGG
>JANNOT010000001.1:0-11275 GCA_031399375.1 Paraoceanicella sp. | reverse complement strand
GCCGCCGAGGAGCGGGGGACGGCGATCTACGGCGTGCCGACGATGTTCGTGGGCATGCTGGAGGTCCAGGCCCGCCTCGGCCTCGACCTGACACGCCTGCGCACCGGGATCATGGCAGGCGCGCCCTGCCCCATCGCGGTGATGCAGCGAGTGAACGCCGAGCTGCACATGCCCGAGGTCACGATCGCCTACGGCATGACCGAAACCTCACCCGTGTCGTTCATGTCCGAGGTGGACGATCCGATCGACAAGCGCGTGACGACGGTGGGCCGTGTCCTGCCACACCTGACCGTCAAGATCGTGGATGCCGAGGGGCGGGTCACCCCGGTCGGCGTGCAGGGCGAGATCATGACGCGCGGCTATTCGGTCATGCAGGGCTATTGGGGCGACCCGGACAAGACGGCCGAGGCTATCGCGCCCGGCGGCTGGATGCGCACCGGCGATCTCGGCGTCATCGACGCGGACGGGTTCTGCGCCGTGGTGGGCCGGGTCAAGGACGTGATCATCCGGGGTGGCGAGAACGTCTACCCGCGCGAGGTGGAGGAGTTCCTCTTCACCCATCCGGCCGTCGCGCAGGTCCAGGTGTTCGGCATCCCCGATGCCAGGCTGGGCGAGGTCGTCTGCGCCTGGATCGTCCTGCACCCGGGGGCGCAGGCGGGCGAGGACGAGATCCGCGCGTTCTGCCGCGAGCGCATCGCCCATTACAAGATCCCCGCCCATGTCCGCTTCCGCGCCGAGCTGCCGGTGACGGTCACCGGCAAGCCGCAGAAGTTCGTGATGAGCGCCGAGATGGCCCGCGAACTCGGCCCCAGCGCCGCCTGACGGCCTACATGCCGGGGACCTTGTACCCCGCCTGAACCGTTACGGCATCGCCGGGCAGCAGGGGCAGTTTCGCGGCCCAGGACAGCGCAGCGGCCATGTCGGGGACGTCGAGCTGGAAATAGCCGCTGAGCGCCATCGCGGGCGCGGGCGTTGCCGCGGGGACCACCTGGACCTGCGCCGCGTCGAGCGCCGAGCCCCCGCGCAGCACGCCCGCCTCTTGGGCAGACGTGCCGAAGGCGGCCCAGCTTTCCCAGTACGCCCCCCCCGTCTCGCCGGGCGCGGTGCGCAGCGCGAGCGAGGCGGGCGCCTCATGGATGAAGAGCGTGAAGGGATCCGCCGCGGCCGGTTGTGCTGCGAGCAGGGCGAGGGGCAGGAGGATGCGGTGCATGGTCTTTCTCCGGTCATGCGCGCGGGTCCATCCCGCCGCTGGGGGAAAGAGACGCGGGCATGCCCGGTTTCGACATCGCCCGGCCGTCAGGCCCGCTTGGGCGCATCCATCGCGGGCGCCACGGAATCGGGGGGGGCGACCACGGGGCGGTCCGAGAGGTCGGACATCGAATAGGGGATCTCGATCCGCTCCTCGGCAAAGCGGCGCGCGATCTCGTGGTTGAACTCGCTCGCCGCGGTCAGCGAGGTGTTCACGTCGCGCAGAAAGCCGCGGATCTCGAAGATCAGCGCATCGCGGCCGAATTCGCGAAAGAGCACGATGGGCGCGGGGCGGCGCAGCAGGATCGGGCTGCGCTCGGCGATCGTCTTCAGCACCGCCTCGACCCGTCTTGTGTCCGACCCGTAGGCGACGCCCACCGGGATGATGATCCGCCCCACCGTCCCCGTCAGGGTGCGGTTGAGCACCGGGCGGGTGATCAGGTCCGCGTTCGGCACCACCACCGCCGCCCGGTCGAAGGTCTGCACGACGGTAGAGCGGACGGAGATGCGCCGGACGGTCCCCTCGAACTCGCCGACCTTGATCCAGTCCCCTTCCTTGATCGGCCGCTCGATCAGCAGGATCAGGCCCGAGACGAAGTTCGACACGATGGTCTGGAGCCCGAAGCCGATCCCCACCGACAGCGCACCCGCGACGATGGCAAGCGAGGAGAGGTCGATGCCGGTGGCGGAGATCGCGGCAAGCCCCGCAAAGAAAAACCCCACATAGCCCGCCATCGAGACGATGGCCATCCGCCCGCCGCTGTCGAGCGCGGTCTGGGGCAGCACGGTGCCGCGCAGGATGCCCTGGACGAGCCGCGTCAGGGTGTAGCCGACGGCAAAGACGACGGCGAATGTGACGAAGTCGATGGGCCGGATCCGCGTCTCGCCCACCGCCAGACCCTCGGTCAGCACGCGCCAGGTCTCGCTCAGGTCGCTTTCGCGCGCGCCCCACACGAGCGCGAGCAGCGGGACCGCGAGGCACACCAGGCCGAAGCCCGACAGGATCGGCAGCAGCCGCAGCGACGACCGCTCGACGGTCTTGCCGTCGGCATCGGTCAGCGCCGCCTCCACCCCGTCCTGGACGAGGGCGACGAACACCACGACGCCGCCGATGACGGCGAGCGTGAGGAGCACGGGATAGAACGCAAACCGCGCCGCGGCGTAGTACCCGAATGCCGCCAAAAGCGGTGCGGCAATGGCAAAGAGCGTGCAGCCCCGCGCGATCACACCCCGCACGATGTCACCGAGAGCGCCGGGGGTGGTACCCTCGGCTGCCTCGTCGGCATCGGCCTCCTCGCGCGCGGTCTCGACGGGGTCGGGCCGAAGCGCCCGCCCCAGGCGCCAGAGCGCGGTGGCGCCGACCGCAATCAGGATGAGGTTCATCACCGCCAGGGTCGGGAGGGACAGGAACGCAGCACCCGTCGAATCGACCAGCACGGAATCGAGCCCGATCACCACCCCCAGCACCAGCGTCATGCGCCCCGCCTGTCGCGCCCGCGGCGGCGCCATCGGCACCAGGGTGCGGGCCGGGACCTCGACCCCGAACAGCGTCTGCGACAGCCAGTAGGCGACCACGAGGCAGAATGCGAAGGCGTTCAGGTCACGCAGGAACGGGGCGGCATAGCCGTTGATCATGCCCGAGGCGTCGCGCGCGATCAGAAGCATCGCCGCACCCGCCATCGGCACCAGGAGAGCGGCAAAGGTCAGCCCCGCGCCGAACCAGACCATGCGCGGTCCGGCCTGCCTCGCGGGGCCGGCCTGGATCAGCGCGGGTGACAACCGGCGCCCGAACCAGTCCATCACCCGCGTCCGCACCCCCACCAGGACGATCAGCCCGAGCGCCGCGGTGATCAGCGCGAGCCCGGGCCTGCTTCCGGACCGGCCGATCCCGTCGGTCGCGTCGCGCAGGGCGAGCGTGCCGCGATCGACGATCTCGGCCACCGCCGCGATCCAGGACGCGGGGTGGAGCGGCGTGCCGCGCTGCGCCAGCAACTCGTCGGCGAAACGCCGCCGCAGCATCTCGTCGATCCGCCCGATGATCGCATCGGCCCGCTGATAAGCGCTGTCGGCGATGCGCGCCGGGGCCTCGGCGCGCGCAAGCTCCTCGGACAGTCGCGCCCGCTGGTCCGCGATCTCTGGCGCCTCGATCGCCCCCTCGGCCGGCGGGGGGCCGAGCGCCTCGAGCTGCACCCGCAGCGGCTCCACCGCGGCATTGGCGGTGCCGCGCAGGGCCTGCGCCGCGCCGCGCTGTTCTGCGATCTCCCGGCGCAGGGCCTCGAGCGCTGCCGCCCGCACCGTGGGGTCGGCAAGGCGCTGCTCGGCACCCTGGGCCTGCGCCTCCCACTGCTCGGACAGCCGCGTGGCCTCCGCCTCCGGCGCCTGGGCAAGGCCCGCGGCGGCCAGGACCACGAGCAGCACAGCCGCCAGCAGGCGCACCAGCATGGGCGCCCACGGGCGCGGCGGCACCGACGGGATCGCGGGTCGGCTGGCGGATCGGATCACAGGGGCACCTCGGGTCGCGATGCGCCGGGTCGGGGGGCGTGCGCCGCTCAGACCCCGGCGAAGACGGCGGGTATGTCGGCGCGGCGGGTGTCGAGCCAGCCGGGCACGGGTAACCCCTTTTCGCGCAGAAACACAGGATTGAAGAGCTTGGACTGGTAGCGCGTTCCGTAGTCACACAGGATCGTGACGATCCGGTGGCCCGGACCCATGTCGCGCGCCATGCGGATCGCCCCGGCGACGTTCACGCCCGACGACGAGCCGAGGCAGAGCCCCTCTTCGGCCAGCAGGTCGAAGACGATGGGCACCGCTTCCGCATCGGGAATGCGGTAGGCCATGTCGACTTCAAGCCCCTCCAGATTGGCCGTGATGCGGCCCTGACCGATCCCCTCGGTGATCGACGCGCCCTCGGACGCCAGCGTACCGGTCGTGTAATAGCTGAAGAGCGCGGCGCCGTCGGGGTCCGCCAGGCCGATCTTGACCGCAGGGTTGCGCGCCCTCAGGCCCATGGCGACGCCCGCGAGCGTGCCGCCCGAGCCCACGGCACAGATGAAGCCGTCGACCATGCCCCCCGTCTGGTCCCAGATCTCGGGCGCGGTCGTGTCGGCATGGACCTTGCGGTTCGCCAGGTTGTCGAACTGGTTCGCCCAGACCGCGCCATGGGGTTCGGTCCGTGCGAGGGCGGCGGCGAGCCGTTCGGAATAGCGCACGTAGTTGTCGGGGTTGCGGTAGGGGACCGCCGGAACCTCGACCAGCGTTGCCCCGGCGAGCCGCAGCATGTCCTTCTTCTCCTGGGCCTGGGTATCGGGGATCACGATCACCGTCCTGAAGCCCATGGCCGCCCCGACCAGGGCGAGCCCGATGCCGGTATTGCCCGCCGTCCCCTCGACGATCGTGCCACCGGGCTGGAGCGTGCCGCGCGCCACCGCATCGCGGATGATGCCCAGCGCGGCGCGGTCCTTGACCGACTGGCCGGGGTTCATGAACTCGGCCTTGCCGAGGATCTCGCAGCCCGTGATCTCGGACGCGCGGCGGAGCCGGATCAGGGGGGTGTTGCCGATCGCGTCGGGCAGATCCTGGCGAATGGGCATGCGCGCCCCCTTCCTCATGCTGGTACCGGCCCGGGGATACCGGGGTGGGGCCCCGAACTCAAGGACCCCGCCCCGTGAGAGGCGTCCCGGGCGTGTCAGGCATCCCGGGCGGCCCAGGCGGCGCGCAGGCGGTCGCGATGGGCGGCGAGCCACAGAAGGCTCAGGATCAGGGGCGCGTTGCCGGCCTCGCCCGTCGTGACGGCGTGGAGCGCGTCGGCGAGCGGCACGACGACGGCGCGGATGTCCTCGTCCTCGCCGGCCAGGCCGAACACCCCGCCCGCGGCGGACAGATCGGCCTCGCCGACGAAGCTCGTGATGTATTCCGCGAGGATCCCCGGGCTGGGGTAGTAGCCCGCGATCCGCTCGAGCCGCCCGAGCGTCAGGCCCGCCTCCTCGCCCGCCTCGCGCCGGGCGGTCGCCTCGACGGTTTCGCCCGGATCATGGCGGCCCGCGACGGGTTCGAGCTGCCAGGGCGCCCGGTCGCCCCGCGCCCAGGGACCCGCGCGCCACTGCTCGACCAGCAGCACGCTGTCCGCCCGCGGGTCATAGGGCAGGACCGTGACCGCATCGCCCGAGACGAAGGCCGCGCGCAGGATCGGGGGCGACCAGCGGCCATCGAAACGGCGATGGCGCAGGCGGTGCTCCTCGACCGCGAAGAACCGCGCATAGGGCCGCGCGAGCGCCTCGGTCACCACATCCACGCGGGTGAACCCCCGGCGCAGGTGCTGGGTCACCGGGGCCGCGCGCGCCCGCACCCGCGCCTCGGCCCGGTGCTTCAGGCTCGCCCAGATCGGGGCACCGCCGGGCGGCGGCGGATCGAAGGCGTCCATGAACTCCAGGGCACCTTCGAGAAAGGCCGGTTGGCGCGTCGCCTGCCAGTGCGCGAAGTCCCATGCGCCATCGGTCGCGGGCGCGGGGGTCGTGGCGGCAAACGTCTGCGCCGTCACGGGGCCCTCGGGCGTCGCGACCTCGACCCCGGTCAGCGCGTATCGCTCGCCCGCCTCGAAGAACGCGACCCGCGCCCGGCCCCGGGGGGCAGGATCGACCAGCACCCCCTCGGCCGCATGGCCGGGCACGGCGACGAGCACGGGATAATGCTCGCCCGCCACGCGCAGCACGGCGTGGTCCGCTAGCCACGCCGGGCGCGCTGGGGCCACGTCGCCCAGCACCGCCGCCCGCACCTCGGGATCGCGGAGCGTGCCGTAGAAGAAAAGCGTATCGCCCATGCCGTCGGCCCCATCATTCGCTGTCCGCCGTCGCCGTGCGGTATATGTGTCGTCGGGGCGGGACGGGCGTCGCCGGTTCGGTGATCCGATCCCGTCAGACCTGCGTAAGACCAGACATCAAGAGCCGAGCAGAGTGAAGACCGCACCCATGGCCCGTACCCACCCGACCGTCGAGATCCTGACCGAGTATGCTTCAGGATCCCTGACCGAGGGGCTCTCGCTTCTCGTCGCCGCGCATCTGACCTTTTGCCCTGCCTGTCGTGCGGACGTGTCACGGCTGGAGGCGATCGGGGGTGCCATGATGGAGCATGAGGCGTCGGGTCCGACCCGGGGTCCGTCGCTCGATGCCGTCCTGTCGCGCATCGACCTGCCCGAGGGGCCGGTCCCCGCGCTGCCCGCCCCGGCGCCGGGGCTGGAGATGTTGCCCCACCCGGTCCGTGCACGGCTGGCGGATGGCCAACCGGCATGGCGCTTCCGCATGCCGGGGCTCTCGGAATGTCCGCTCGACGGGTTCGACGGAGAAAGCGTGTCGCTTCTGCGCGCGCGGCCCGGCGCATCGATGTTCGCCCATACCCACCGGGGCGAGGAGGCGACGCTGATCCTGTCGGGCGCCTTGCGTGACGCCGACCGGGTGTTCGAGCGGGGGGATGTCGCCCTCGCCGACCAGCTTGACGACCATCGTCCCGAGATCGTCGGGAACGAAACCTGCATATGCCTCGTTGTGATGTCGGGCTCGCTGCGGTTCACCGGACCGTTCAGCCGCGTTCTCAACGTATTCACGAGGTAGACCATGCTGATCAGTCGTCGCATCGCCCTCCTTGGCCTGGGGGCCACGTCGCTGTTGCCCGCCTTTCCCGCGTTCGCCTCGACCGATGGCAGTGCCGAGCGGCGCTTCGACATCATCCGCGGCGAGGATCCGATCGGGTCCGAAACCCTGCGTGTCACCCGCACGGGGTCCGAGATGCAGGTGGCGGTCGATGTCGAGATCAAGGTCAAGATCATCGGGTTGACCGCCTACAGCTACACGATGCGCAACCGCGAGGTCTGGCGCGACGGCTTGCTGGAGTCGATGGAGGCGAAGACCACCGAGGATGGCAAGGAAGACTTCGCCCGCGTACGCCGCGAGGGCGACGGGCTGGTCATTGAGGGCAGCGAATACAGCGGCGCCGCACCGTCGGACGCCGTGACCACGACCTACTGGGCGCCAGCCTACCTGCGCCGCCGGGTATGGATCAGCAGCCAGACCGGTGCGCCGCTCAGCGTCGGCGTGGCCCCGGCGGGCAAGGTCGAGGTCCCGGTGCCGGGTGGCGCGATCCAGGCCGATGTCTGGCGGGTCTCGGGCGATCTGAACATCGATCTCTTCTTCCAGGGCGAGGAATGGGTCGGCAACCGGTTCGAGGCCAAGGGCGAGATGGTGCAGTTCGTCGCCGCGGCGACGACGCCCCCGCTGGGCCCGCTCGCCCCCGCGTGAGCGTCTTCGCGCAGGTGATGCGCCCCGGCGACGGGGCGGCCTGGGTTACCGGCGCGTCGGACGGCATCGGGGCGGCCGTGGTGTTGGCCCTCGCCCGCCACGGGTGGACCGTCCACGCCACCGCGCGACGACCCGAGGGATTGGCCGCTCTGGCCGCCACGCCCGGGCTGTCGGGCCGGATCGTGCCACAGCCGGGGGACGTGACCGATGCCGCGCGGATGTCCGCGATCGTGGCGGCGATCGAGGCCGAGGGGCCGCTGGCGCTCGTCATCCTCAACGCCGGCATCTATACGCCGATGCGTGCCAAGGGGTTCCAGGCCGCCGAGGCGCGGGCCATGTTCGATGTGAACCTGGGCGGCGTGGCAAATGGGCTCGAGCCGGTCCTGGCCGCAATGATTGCGCGCCGCCGGGGCCATGTCGCGATCACGGCCTCGGTCGCGGGGTACCGCGGACTGCCGCGGGCCGCGGGATATTCCGCGACGAAGGCCGGGCTGATCGCGATGGCCGAGGCGCTGGCAATCGATCTGATCGATCATGGCGTGCGGATTTCGGTGATCAACCCAGGCTTCGTGAAAACTGCCGCGACGGCGGTCAACACGTTCGAGATGCCGTTCGTCATCACGCCCGAGGTGGCGGCGGACCGCATCGTGGCGGGTCTGGCACGGCCGGGGTTCGAGATCGCGTTTCCGCGCCGCTTCGCGCTAATCCTGCGCACCATCGGGCTGCTGCCGAACCAGGCCTATTTCTGGGTGCTGCGCAAGGCGCTCGGCTGGGACAAGGTCCCCGACTGACCTACCGGACCAGCGCGGCGCGCACGCTCGCCTGCGCGTCGCGGTCGAGCGGAAATGACCACATCAGCGCGACCGCCCCCAGCTTCAGCACCACCGGTGCTCCGGCATAGAGCCAGGCGAGCGTCGCGAGTGCCGTGTCCGAATTCTCGCCCCCCGGCACGTATCCCGCCCGGTCAAGCAGGATCAGGGCGAGCCCACCCGCCACCGCCAGCGCGGCCTTGGTCGCCACGGCCCAGAGCGCGAAAAAGCTTCCCGTCGCCTCGCGCCCGCTGCGCCCGGTCTCGCGGTCCACCACATCGGCCTGGATGGCGGGGGGCAGGGCCAGGTCCGCGCCGAGCAGCACGCCCGAGACGGCACAGATGGCGACGAAGGCCCAGAGGTCGCCCTCGCCCAGGAACGCGGCCGGCAGGAACACGGCGCAGGCGGCCAGCATGGCGAGGCACCAGAGCCGGTGCTTGGACACATGCCGCGCGCCCCAGCTCCAGAGCGCGCCCCCCGCGATCGCGGTCAGGAAGTAGAGGATGAGCAGGCCCCCCGCGACGTCCTGCCCCGCCCGCAGCACGCTGCCGACATAGAAGAGGAAAAGCGCAGGGGGAAAGGCGTTGGCCGCGCCATTGACGAAGTAGGCCGCGAGCAGGCGCAGGAAAAGCCGGTCGCGCACCATGGCCGCGATCATGGCGGGCAGGCCGGGGCTGCCGCTGCCGAGGGGCGCAGGCTCGGGCACCGCGCGCCAGAACCACAGGACCGCGGGCGGAAGCGTGAGGGCAAGCAGGATTGCGACGGCGGGAAGCCCCGCCTGCGCCACCAGGATAAGGGTCACGATCGTCCCCAGCAGCCCCGCGCTTTCGCGCCAGACCGTCACCCGTGCCCGTTCGGCATACGCGCCCGATAGCTCCGCGCCGAGCGCGGTATAGGGCACGCTCGCCACCGTCCAGCCAAGCGTGAGCAGAAGCATGAAGAGCGCGAACCATCCCAGTCCCGCATCCGCGGGCGGGCGGAGCAGTGCCCAGGCGGCGCCGAGGATCAGGGGCACGGCGACCACGACCCAGATGCGCCGCCGCCCCAGCCCGCCCCACCCGCGATCCGACAGCCAGCCCATCAGCGGGTCCGTCAGCGCATCAAAGAGCCGCACGAGCAGCAGTACGCTTCCCAACGCCGCCAGCGCCACCCCCTGCCGCTCGGCATAGGCCGGCGCCAGATAGACGTGGAGCGGAAGAAACAGGGCCGCGAGCGGCAGGGCGGGGGCGGCATAGGCGGCCAGCACGCCGCGCGAAACTCTGTCCATGGCGGGCATCTGATGCGCGGCGGGACGGGGTCAAGCCGCCGGTCAGGCCGGTCGCCGGAGCGTGACCTGGGTGACATCGGTGGTCGCGGCCCGAAAGCAGGACGCGCAGACGGTCAGGTAGAACGACCACATCCGCCGGAACCGGTCGTCGAAGCCAAGGCCGCGCACCTCGTCCCATTTCGCATTGAATTCGCCATGCCAGCGGCGCAGCGTCTCAGAATAGCTCTGCCCGAACTCTATGGACCCCACAAGGTCGAGCCCCGCCGCCCGGATCTGGCTGCGCAGCGCGCCGGGCGAGGGCAGCATCCCGCCGGGGAAGATGTATTTCTGGATGTAGTCCACCCCGCGGCGGTACCGCTCGAACAGCCGGTCCTCGACGGTGATGACCTGGAAGGTGCCCTGGGCACCGGGTTTCAGCCGCTCGCGCACGTGGGCGAAATAGGTGGGCCAGTAGCGCTCGCCCACCGCCTCGAACATCTCGATGGAGGCGACGCCGTCATAGACGCCCCGCTCGTCGCGGTAGTCGCGCAACTCGATCGCCACCCGCTCCGCAAGTCCCGCCTCGAAGATCCGGCGCCGGGCATACTCGGCCTGCGCGCGGGAAATGGTCAGCGCCGTCACCCGTGCCCCGCGCTCCGCGGCGGCATATTCGGCAAAGCCCCCCCACCCGCACCCGATCTCCAGCAGATGGTCGCCAGGCCGCACCCCGATCCCGTCGCAGATCGCCGCGTATTTGTTGCGCTGTGCGGTCTCGAGGCTCTCCTGGCTGCCCTGGAACAGGGCCGAGGAATAGGTCATCGAGCGGTCGAGCCAGAGCCGGTAGAAGTCGTTGCCCAGATCGTAATGGTGCGCGATGTTGCGCCGGGCCTGGGTGCGCGAGTTCGAGCGCAGCCAGTGCCGCATCCGCTCGTACGCGCGCACCAGGGCCGCCCCGTTCGGCAGCGCCTGGTTCAGCGCATCGTTGTTGAGCATGATCGCATCGAGCAGCGCCTGGAGGTCCGGCGTGCTCCACCAGCCGTCGAGATAGGCCTCGGAGAACCCCATCTCCCCCTCCCGCACCAGGCGGGTGAAGAGACGGGGGTCCTGCACGTCGATCCGCCCGGACGGTCCGGGCCGCGGTCCGTCGACCCGGAACACGCGTCCATCGGGCAGCGCGACGTCGATGCGGCCGGTCTCGATGCGCGAAAGCGTGGCGCGCGCGGTCTCAAACCAGCGCGGCAGATCGCGTTCCCCGTCGGTCGTCATGCAGATGCGTTCAGCCATCGATCCCCTCACCCCGTCGTCATCTACACATGAAAGCGGTGCCGCGCCAAGCGCTTAGGGCGCAGGGCGGCGGTAGACGGCGCCGATCCCGGGGTGCCCGAGAAACCGCACCCCCTTCAGCGCCAGGCGCAGCGCCTGCCAGTGGATCGCCGCCATCACGGCGACGGTCTGCAACGGGTGGGTGACGAGCAGGCGCGCCAGCCCCCGGTCGGTCAGCGGCCGCGCGGTCCCCGTCTGGGCCGCGATCAGCACCTCCCCCTCCGCCCCGCCCTGGCGGATGCGCAGGGCGAGCGTCCCGCCGGGGTCGCGCAGGGTGAAGCGGTAGGTCTGTTCCATCGGGATGAAGGGCGACACGAACATGGTCTTGGCCTGCACCTGCCGGTGGGCGCCGCCCTCGACCG